>CBDTUV010000062.1:0-11639 GCA_965363575.1 uncultured Pseudorhodobacter sp.
CGTCTTTGGAGACACTTTTCGGCGGGATGCGGGCGATTTTAGCGACGACCGCCTCTATTTCCTTGGTGCCGATGGTTTTGCGGCGCTTGGATTCGGACACGAGGTGCTGTGCGGCACCCGCCTCATCAATCACGTCGATGGCACTGTCGGGCAGTTTGCGGTCGTTGATATAGCGCGCGGCGAGTTCCACGGCGGTTTTGATCGCATCGGCGGTGTAGCGCAGGTCGTGATGTTCCTCAAAATGCGGCTTGAGGCCCATCAGGATTTTGATGGTGTCGGGGACCGAAGGTTCATTCACGTCAATTTTCTGGAAACGACGGGCAAGCGCGCGGTCTTTTTCAAAGTGCTGACGGAATTCTTTATAGGTGGTGGAACCCATGGTGCGCAGTTTGCCACCCTGAAGCGCGGGTTTGAGCAGGTTAGACGCATCCATAGCGCCGCCAGAGGTGGCGCCGGCACCGATAACGGTGTGAATTTCGTCGATAAAAAGAATCGCGTCGGGGTGATCCTCAGTCTCTTTGACCACGGCTTTGAGGCGTTCTTCAAAATCGCCACGGTAACGGGTGCCTGCGAGCAGGGCGCCCATATCAAGGCTGTAGATCGTGGCCTTGGACAGAATTTCGGGCGTTTCGCCGCGCACGATTTTCCAAGCCAAACCTTCGGCGATGGCGGTTTTGCCAACGCCGGGATCACCGACCAAAAGCGGGTTGTTTTTGCGGCGACGGCAGAGGACCTGGATGCAGCGCTCGACCTCTGCTTCGCGCCCGATGAGGGGGTCGACATCGCCTTTGATGGCTTTGACGTTCAGGTCCACGCAGTATTTCGACAGCGCGGATTCCTTGGCATCCCCGGCCTCACCCTTGGGGGTTTCCATGTGTTCTTCGGCACCCGTGACGGGGCGCGCCTCACCGAACGCGGGGTCTTTGGCGACGCCGTGGGCGATGAAATTGACGGCGTCATAGCGAGTCATGTCTTGCTCTTGCAAGAAATAGGCGGCGTTGGATTCGCGTTCGGCAAAGATGGCGACGAGGACGTTTGCGCCTGTCACCTCATTGCGGCCGGACGATTGCACGTGGATCGCGGCGCGTTGGATGACGCGCTGGAAGGCGGCCGTGGGCACAGCCTCAGACCCTTCGACATCGGTGACGAGGGTGGACAGATCATCATCGACAAAATCGACGAGGGTTTTGCGCAATTCGTCGAGATCGACGGAGCATGCCTTCATCACCCGTGAGGCATCGGGTTCGTCGATCAATGCCAGAAGCAAATGTTCCAGCGTGGCAAGTTCGTGGCGACGTGCGTTGGCCAAAGCCAAAGCGCCGTGGATTGCCTGTTCAAGCGTCGTGGAAAATGATGGCACGGTTGAGTGCTCCTCGTGTTCTGCTGGCGGATGGGCGTGGTGCCCGTACCGACCATGGCCTCATACTCTTAAGGTTCGGTTTTATTTCGGCGGCTTCAAGTCTTTTTTCCGATTATTTTAGCATTATGGCGGTTGGATCGGAAAAAGTGATCATTGGTGTGAGGTTATTACGCTGATGTGACTAGAATTTGTCCTTACGCGCGCGGATTTCAGTGAAAACATCGACATCTGCGGCCCCGGTCATGCCTAAGGCGGATTGCAGGTCGGGGCTTGGGGCGCGGAGGAACGGGTTGGTTTTGCGTTCTTGTGCCAAGGTGGACGGGACGGTGGGCGTGCCTGCGAAGCGCAGATCTGCCACCTGCTGTGCTAATAAGATAAGGTCGGGATGGGCGGGTTCAAGGGCCAATGCAAAGCGGATGTTGCTGGCGGTGTATTCATGGCCGGAAAAGAGTTGGGTTTCACCGGGCAGGGGGGCCAGCTTTTGCAGGCTGGTCCACATTTGGGCGGGGGTGCCTTCGAACAGGCGGCCGCAGCCCATGACCATCAGGCTGTCGCCGGAAAACAGCGCTTGGGTGGTGGGGAAGTGAAAAGCGATGTGGCCGAGGGTGTGGCCGGAGACGTCAAAGATATGCACCCCTTCGCCGCAGATTGTGACGGTGTCGCCGTCGTGCAAGGCGTGGGTTAAAGGTGGCAGGCGGTGGGCATCGGCGGCGGCACCCCAGATGCGGGGGGGGGCGCCCGAGCCTTGGGGCAGGCCCGCAAGCAAATCCGGCAGGCCGTCGATATGGTCCCAATGGTGATGGGTCAGCAAGACATCGGTCAAACGCCAGCCACGGGCGGCAAGGGCTGCGAGAATCGGCGCGCTTTCGGGGACGTCGACCACGGCTGTGTCACCTGTTGCCGCGTTGTGGATCAGGTAGGCATAGTTGTCGGACAGACATGGAACGGTCAAAATTGTAAGTGGCATGGTCTTTTGCCTTTCTATGGGTAATGTTGGCACAAGCTTCGCCCGAAAAAGGCCCCATCTGCAATGCATCTTGATGTGCTTGACCTTCGCAACTTTTACTATCGGACCAAGTTGGGCCGGGTGGCGCAGCGTGCGATCCGCGATACCGTGGTGCAAATGTGGCCAAGTGCCAAGGGCGAGACGATGGCGGGCTTTGGCTTTGCGGCGCCTTTGATGCGGCCCTATCTGGCCGATGCGCGGCGGGTGATTGCCTTGATGCCTGCGCCGCAAGGGGTGATGCCTTGGCCTGCGGGCATGAAAAACGTGTCGGTGCTGTGCGAAGAAACGGCTTGGCCGTTGGGGACCGGGGTCGTGGACCGGCTGATCCTTATGCACGGGTTGGAAACGTCTGAGCAGCCGTCCATGGTTTTGGAGGAGGCGTCGCGGGTTTTGGGACCGGGCGGGCGGGCCTTGTTCATTGTGCCGTCACGGTCGGGGTTGTGGGCGCGGCGCGATGGCACGCCGTTCGGATTTGGCAGGCCCTATTCGACTGGACAGCTAGAATCGCAGTTGAAACGCTATGAATTTACCGTAGAGCGGCGCGTGTCGGCCCTGTTTGCGCCGCCATCGGCCCACCCGTTCTGGATGAGGACTGCCGAATTCTTTGAACGCAACGGGCGGCGGTTCGCGCCGTTCTTGGCGGGCGGTGTGCTGATCGTCGAAGTGTCCAAGCAACAGCGCGCGCCGGTTCAAGGCGGCTTGCGCGAGGCTGTGCGCAGGCCGTTGCGCGTGCTGGAAGGCATGGGGCAAGGCGCGCCAGAGCCTGCGTTGCGCGATCGGGATCCGCAGTAGGGCTGTCGGGGGCGTGTTGATCGAGCCGCTTAGGTTTGGGATGCGAGAATCATGTAAAGACGGCTGCAAGGCGTGGGCGGTTTTTGGCGGCACCCCCCCGTGTAGCAGCGCGCGCTTTGCAACTGAGGCCTGTGAAACCAGTGTGCGGCGCAGTTTTTTGACCGCCCCCGCCGAAACCGCGCCCGTGTTGCGACATGTTAGCGCCCTTCACGCGCAATTTACCATTTGTTGATGGTTGCGGCACAAATCCGCCTCTGCTACACCCCATCAAAATTCAGACGCATGCATGAGTATGCGCCATGGGATGCCCTTGTGTCGTGCGTTACGGGACCGGGGCTTTATTTCGGAAGGGATGACGTGTCAGAATCAGCTTCGATCTCCTCCGGCATTGCTGCGCGCTACGCCACCGCTCTTTTTGAGCTGGCGAAGGAAAGCAAAGGCCTTAAGGCGCTGGAGGGCGACATTGACGCCCTTGCGGCGACCCTGACCGCCTCTGCCGACCTGCGGGCCTTGATTTCGTCGCCGGTGTATAGCCGCGATGAACAAGGCAAAGCGATTGCCGAGATAGCCAAGAAGATGGGGCTTTCCCCGTTGATGGCCAACACATTGGCATTGATGGCGCAAAAGCGCCGTCTGTTCGTGTTGCCGCAATTGACCAAAATTGTGCAAGATAAGATCAGCGAAGAAAAAGGCGAGGTGACCGCCGAGGTGACGTCGGCCACCAAGCTGAGCGCTGCACAGGCAAAAGAACTCGCCGCTACGCTGAAAGCCAGCGTCGGCAAGGATGTGAAACTGAAAACCGCTGTCGATGAATCCCTCATCGGTGGTCTGATCGTAAAGCTTGGGTCTACCATGATCGATACGTCGGTTAAGGCCAAGCTAGCGGCCCTCCAGAATGCAATGAAAGAGGTCGGATAAATGGGTATCCAAGCAGCTGAAATTTCTGCGATCCTTAAGGACCAGATCAAGAACTTTGGCAAAGATGCTGAAGTCGCCGAAGTTGGCCGGGTGTTGAGCGTTGGCGATGGTATCGCCCGTGTTCATGGTCTGGACAATGTTCAGGCGGGTGAGATGGTCGAATTCCCCGGTGGTATCCGCGGGATGGCGTTGAACCTTGAAGTTGATAACGTCGGTATCGTTATTTTCGGCGATGACCGCTCGATCAAGGAAGGCGACACCGTCAAGCGCACCAAGTCCATCGTGGACGTGCCTGTGGGCGACGAATTGCTGGGCCGTGTTGTGGACGGTCTGGGCAACCCGATCGATGGCAAAGGCCCGCTCAAGACGAAAAAGCGTGCGATTGCCGACGTGAAAGCGCCCGGCATCATTCCACGCCAGTCGGTGCATGAGCCGATGGCAACAGGCCTGAAGTCGGTTGACGCGATGATCCCGATTGGCCGTGGCCAGCGCGAATTGATCATTGGTGACCGCCAGACCGGGAAAACCGCGATTGCGCTGGATACCATTCTGAACCAAGCGTCCTATAACAAGGCTGCTGGCGATGATGAGAGCAAGAAGCTGTACTGCGTTTATGTGGCGATTGGGCAGAAACGCTCTACCGTGGCGCAGTTGGTCAAGAAGTTGGAAGAAACCGGCGCGATTGCCTATACAATCGTTGTGGCCGCAACCGCGTCTGACCCAGCACCGATGCAGTTCTTGGCACCTTATGCCGCGACCTCGATCGCTGAACATTTCCGTGACAATGGCCGCCATGCGCTGATCATCTATGATGATTTGTCCAAGCAGGCTGTGTCTTATCGTCAGATGTCGCTGCTTTTGCGCCGCCCACCGGGCCGTGAAGCCTATCCGGGTGACGTGTTCTATCTGCACTCTCGCCTGCTCGAGCGGTCGTCGAAGTTGAACAAGGATCATGGTTCGGGGTCGTTGACCGCGTTGCCGATCATTGAAACCCAAGGCGGCGACGTTTCAGCGTTTATTCCGACAAACGTGATTTCGATCACCGATGGTCAGATCTTCCTTGAAACCGAATTGTTCTATCAGGGTATTCGCCCGGCTGTGAACACAGGTTTGTCGGTGTCGCGTGTTGGTTCGTCCGCGCAAACAGACGCGATGAAGTCGGTTGCTGGCCCGGTAAAGCTGGAACTGGCGCAGTACCGCGAAATGGCGGCGTTTGCGCAGTTCGGGTCCGATCTGGATGCGTCCACACAGCAGTTGCTGAACCGTGGTGCGCGTTTGACCGAGTTGATGAAGCAGCCACAGTATGCGCCGCTGACCGGTTCGGAAATCGTTTGCGTGATCTTTGCGGGGACCAAAGGCTATCTGGACAAGATCCCAGTAAAGTCGGTTGGTCGCTATGAGGCGGGTCTGTTGAAGCATCTGCGGTCTAACCATGCAGATTTGTTGGCAGATATCACCAACAACGACCGCAAGGTTAAGGGCGAGCTGGAAGACAAAATCCGCGCAGCACTTGACGCATACGCCAAAGATTTCGCCTGAGGGGTAGGTAAATGCCGAGCCTAAAGGACTTAAAAAGCAAGATCACGAGTATCAAGAATACTCGGAAGATCACCAAAGCCATGCAGATGGTTGCCGCGGCGAAGCTTCGCCGCGCGCAGGAAGCTGCTGAAGCTGGCAGGCCTTATGCCGAGCGGATGAATGCGGTGATGGCGGGGCTTTCGGCCTCGGTTGGAACATCGGCCAGCGCGCCCCGGCTTTTGGCCGGGACGGGCGAGGACAAGGTGCATTTGCTGGTTGTCATGACCGCCGAACGCGGCCTGTGCGGCGGCTTTAACTCGACCATCGTGCGGCTGGCACGGGTTCGGATTAATGAGCTGTTGGCCAAAGGCAAGACGGTCAAGATTTTGACCGTTGGCAAAAAGGGCCGGGAACAGTTGAAGCGTGATTTCGCGTCTTACATGATTGGTCACGTTGACCTGTCGGATGTAAAGCGGGTGGGCTATGTCCAGGCGCAAGCGATTTCCAAGGATATTCTGGCACGCTTTGATGCGGGCGAGTTTGACGTGGCAACGCTGTTCTTTAACCGCTTCCAATCGGTGATCAGCCAGATCCCAACTGCGCAACAGGTTATCCCCGCGAAATATGACGCGGAAGATGCCGGTGATGCGGTTGC
The DNA here is from genome assembly GCA_965363575.1 of uncultured Pseudorhodobacter sp. Taxonomy (GTDB): domain Bacteria; phylum Pseudomonadota; class Alphaproteobacteria; order Rhodobacterales; family Rhodobacteraceae; genus Pseudorhodobacter. The sequence goes on from CBDTUV010000062.1 coordinate 6,250, forward strand.
ACTTTACGATTACGAGCCGTCAGAGGAAGGCATCCTTGCCGATCTTTTGCCGCGCGGTGTGGCCACGCAAGTGTTCACCGCTTTGCTTGAAAACGGGGCCTCGGAACAGGGCGCCCGGATGAGTGCGATGGACAACGCCACACGCAACGCGGGCGACATGATCGACAAATACACGACGATCTACAACCGTTCGCGTCAGGCTGCGATCACCAAAGAACTTATCGAAATCATCTCGGGCGCTGAGGCGCTTTGACCCGCATAACGGAGACTTGACACATGGCGAAAGCACCAACAAAGGCCGCAGGCAAGATCACCCAGGTGATTGGCGCGGTTGTGGACGTGCAGTTTGAGGGTGACCTGCCGGCCATTCTGAACGCATTGACCACAACCAACAACGGCAAGAAGCTGATTTTGGAAGTGGCACAGCACTTGGGCGAAAGCACAGTGCGGACCATCGCGATGGACGCGACCGAAGGTTTGGTTCGTGGCGAAGGCGTGACCGACACCGGCGCGCCGATTTCTGTGCCTGTGGGCGTGGGCACGCTGGGCCGTATCATGAACGTCACCGGCGACCCGGTTGATGAACGTGGCCCGGTAAAGTCGAAAACCACCCGCTCGATCCACGGTGAGGCACCAAGCTTTGCCGAGCAGTCGACCGAGACACAGATCCTTGTGACCGGCATCAAGGTTATTGACCTGCTCGCCCCCTATACCAAGGGTGGTAAAATTGGTCTGTTCGGTGGTGCTGGCGTTGGCAAAACCGTTCTGATCATGGAATTGATCAACAACATCGCCAAAGTACACTCGGGCGTGTCGGTGTTTGCCGGCGTGGGCGAGCGGACACGGGAAGGTAACGACCTTTACCACGAGATGATCGAATCCGGCGTTATCAACTTGGAAGACCTTGAGAAATCCAAGATCGCGCTTGTGTACGGTCAGATGAACGAGCCTCCGGGTGCGCGTATGCGCGTGGCGTTGTCGGGTTTGACATTGGCCGAGCAGTTCCGCGATGAAACCGGCGCTGATGTTTTGTTCTTTGTGGACAACATCTTCCGCTTTACGCAGGCTGGTTCGGAAGTGTCGGCGCTGTTGGGCCGTATTCCTTCGGCGGTGGGCTATCAGCCAACGCTGGCGACTGACATGGGCCAGATGCAGGAACGTATTACATCGACCAAGAACGGCTCAATCACGTCCGTGCAGGCCGTGTACGTACCTGCCGATGACTTGACCGACCCTGCACCGGCGACATCCTTTGCCCACTTGGACGCGACCACCGTTTTGGACCGTTCGATCTCGGAAAAAGGGATTTATCCGGCTGTGGACCCGCTGGGTTCCACTTCGCGTTTGCTTGACCCGCTGATCATTGGTGAAGAACATTACGGTGTTGCGACATCCGTTCAGCAGATCCTTCAGCGCTATAAGTCGCTGCAAGATATCATCGCGATTTTGGGTATGGACGAATTGTCGGAAGACGACAAAATCGCCGTGGCCCGCGCGCGTAAGATTGAGCGTTTCCTGAGCCAACCGTTTGACGTTGCAAAGGTGTTTACCGGCGCGGACGGCAAGCAGGTGCCTTTGGAAGAAACCATCGCCTCGTTCAAGGCTGTTGTGGCTGGTGAATATGATCACCTGCCAGAAGCGGCCTTCTACATGGTCGGTGGCATTGAAGAAGTGATCGCCAAAGCGCAGCGTCTTGCTGCAGCAGCGGCATAAGGGGGCAACATGGCCGCGACTGTGCAATTCGACCTTGTGTCACCGGAAAAGCGGCTTGCGTCATTTCAGGCGACCGAGGTGCAGATTCCGGGCGCCGAAGGTGACCTGACGGCGATGGAGGGGCATGCCTCTACCATCACCACCCTGCGCCCCGGTATTTTGAAAGCGATTGGCGCTGACAAGACCTTGGCGTTTGCTGTGACCGGCGGGTTTGCCGAAATCACGCCAGCGGGTGTGTCGGTGCTGGCCGAGCAAGCCGTGCCTGTCGATGATTTGTCTGGCACTGTGCTGGACGGGATGATCGATCAAGCCCGCGAGCTGGCCGCAATGGCGCTGCCCGAGGACAAGGATGCTGCCGAGAAGTTGGTGGAAGACATGATGATCCTGCGCAATCACGCTGCGCACTGATCCAAGTGACTTAGTGTGAAAGGCCCCGAAGGTTTTCGGGGCCTTTTGCGTATTTGGCTTGCGCCGGGGTGGATACCCAAGCCGGGGGTGCGTAAGATTGGTATGGTGGCGGAAACGTGCTGCTATCAAAATTTTGCCGCTTTTTGCGATTAACCAAGCCTCGATTGTGTGTTTAGTGAACTGTGCCATGCCATTAGGCCTTGGGGATTTGGACCGCCGTCGACATTTTTCGCGATTTTTTTTAGACGGCTCTATCCAGACGATGCTTAAGCAGGGTGTTTGATAATGAAGCGTTTTTCGGCCCAGACGATGGGCATCCAGCAAGGTTCACGCGTGATGTTTTCCGATTTTGCGGATGATGGCGTGATGTGGACTGGCCATGGTGCGCGGGAAAGCCGTTATCTGGTGACGTTTCCCGAGGCGTTTGTGGGGGAACCTGCGGTGACGGTGTCGATGTCGATGTGGGACTTGGACCAAAAGACCAATTCACGCGCCGATGTGTCAGCCGAAGCGATAACGGAAACCGGGTTTCATTTGGTGTTCAAGACATGGGGTGACACGCGCGTGGCACGTGTGCGGGTCGATTGGATGGCGATTGGCCGAGCCAAAGACGAAGACGATTGGGAGTTGTATTAAGGGGCAGTGGGCGAAACCCACCATTCCTATCTATGGACCCCGGTTTTGTCAGCCGCGATACAGGCCTTCGTAGATCGGGCTAAGGGTTTCGGTTTCAAACAGCGATGACACGGATGTGCCGTTCCAGATGTTCAGAATTGCTTGGGCAAACATCGGGGCTGTTGGCAAGATCCGGATGTTGGGGCAGTTTTGCACAGCCTCGGACGGCGCGATGGAATCGGTGATGACCAAGGATTTCATTACGGAATTGGTGACGCGGTCGACCGCTGGGCCAGACATCACGCCGTGGGTGATATAGGCGTGAACCTCGGACGCGCCGTTCTCCAGCAAAACCTCGGCGGCTTTGCACAAGGTGCCGGCGGTATCGCACATGTCATCAACGATGATGCATTTCTTGCCCGCAACATCGCCAATCACGGTCATCTCGGCAATCTCACCCGCTTTTTCGCGGCGTTTGTCGACGATGGACAAGGGGGCGTTGATCCGTTTGGCCAATTCGCGGGCACGGGCCACGCCGCCCACATCGGGGGACACCACCATCATATCGGACATAGAGCCTTTGAACGTCGCCATGATATCCAACGCAAAGATGGGTGAGGCATAGAGGTTATCCACCGGGATATCGAAAAAGCCCTGAATCTGGGCTGCGTGCAGATCAAGGGTCAAAACGCGCTCAATCCCCGCCTCGACCATCATATTGGCGACCAGTTTGGCGGAAATCGGGGTGCGCGCCTTGGTGCGGCGATCTTGGCGGGCATAGCCGAAATAGGGGATCACGGCGGTGATACGCGAGGCCGAAGAGCGGCGCAGCGCGTCAGTCATAATCAGCAGTTCCATCAGGTTGTCATTGGCCGGGTTTGAGGTGGGCTGGATGATAAACATATCCTCACCCCGCACGTTTTCGAACACTTCGACAAAAATCTCACCATCGTTGAACCGTTCGACGCGGGCATCTACAAGGCCGACTGACATGCCACGGTGCAGCGACATCCGCCGGGCGATGGCGGTGGCCAACGGCATGTTGGCGTTGCCAGAGATCAGCTTGGGTTCGTTGAGGGCGGCCATGGAGTGTCCTTTGCAAGGCAGTCAAAAGGGATTCGGGTTGGCGTTGACACGGCTTACCATCGGGCTAGGGTCTTGCAAACCGATGACAGCCAGAGAGGCATAAAAATGGCCCATATTGACTACTACTTTGCGACGATTTCACCCTTTGTTTACCTCGCGGGTACAAGGTTGGAGCAAATTGCGGCGAAACATGGGGCGCAGATTATCTATAAACCGCTGGATGGTCCGGTGTTGTTTTCGCGTATGGGCCGCCCGGCAGAGGTGCATCCGGCACGGGGCGAGTATGCTGCGCAAGACAGGGCGCGGCAGGCGAAGAAGCTGGGGATGCCGATATCGGAGTGGCCGGCGTTCTTTCCGACCAATCGCGCGCCGTCTGCCTATTCAATCATTGCGGCGCAAGCGGCAGGTGGTGGCGATTTGGGTGTGTTGGTGCAGGCCATTGCGCGTGCCTGCTGGCTGGAGGATCGCAATGTTGCGGAGGATGATGTGATCCGTGCGGCTTTGGTTGAGGCGGGGTTTGATCCGGATCTGGCGAATAGCGGTTTGTTGGCGGGGGCCGAGGCTTATGCGGCCAATCTGGAGGAGGCAGTGGCGCGGGGCGTCATCGGCGTGCCGTTCTATATTGTGGGTGAGGAGAAGTTCTGGGGTCAGGACCGGTTGGAGGATCTGGACCTGCATCTGGGCGGCAAGCTGTAATGCCGCAGGCCGATTTGGCCGGGGTTGCGACCCATTACCGGGTTTTCGGGGAGGGGCCTGCGCAAGCGCTGGCGCTGCATTGCTCGCTGGCGCATGGCGGGGCGTGGACAGAGTTTGCGGGGCATTTGCAAGGGGTTACCTTGACCGCCCCTGATTTGCTGGGCCATGGGCGTAGCGGCGATTGGGACGGGGTTTCGGATTTTCACACGGTTGCCACTCGGCAAGCGATGGCAATGCTTGCGGCGATGGTTGAGGGGCCTGTGCATCTGATCGGGCATAGTTTTGGCGCGACCGTGGCTTTGCGCATGGCGTTGGAAAACCCGGACCGTATTGCCAGCCTGACGTTGTTTGAACCTGTGCTGTTTTGTGCTGCGCGTGCGGCGGGCGGGCCTGCCTATGCGGCGCATTTGGCCCAACATTCGGGGTTTGCGGCGGCCCTTGCGGCTGGTGATAAGCGCGCTGCGGCAATTGCGTTTCAGGGAATTTGGGGTCGGGGCGAGGCGTTTGAGGCGCTGCCACCGGCGCAAGCCGATTACATTATGCAGCGGATTGACCTGATTGCCGCGCAGAATGCTGTGTTGGTGGACGATGTGGCGGGGATACTGACCTATGGGCGGCTGGAAGGCCTTGGTGTGCCGGTTTTGCTGCTGCAAGGCGCAGACTCGCCTGCGGTCATTGACGCGATTAACACCGAGCTTGCGCGGCGTTTGCCGCAAGTGCAGCGCGCGGTAGTGGCGGGGGCCGGGCATATGCTGCCGATTACCCACGCTGCGGACTGTGCCGCGCGGGTGCAGGGGTTTTTGGCCCAATTATTAAAGGGACTTTAGCCGCGAAAGGCTGCGAGCAGGGCGTCAACCTCATCTGCCGTGGTG
>CBDTUV010000063.1:0-11619 GCA_965363575.1 uncultured Pseudorhodobacter sp.
CGTTAGCGCAAAATCAGCGGACCGTTGAAGAAGGCTGCAAGCGCGTTGCTTACCGCCTCGGGGCGTTCCAATGGCAAAAGGTGGCCTGCGTTTTCAATGATTTGCACGCGGGCGGTTGGCATCAGCTCGGCCATGAAACTTTGGCGGCGCACTGGGACAAGCCCATCTTGCGCGCCTGCCAAGATAAGCGCGGGGATGGTGGCGCGGCGCAGGGTTTTTTGCTGGTCGCGGCGGCGTTGCAGCGCGCGGGACTGGGCGATGAACACATCCTCGCCCATCGCATAGGCCATATCTTCGACCAAAGTCATGATTGCATCGCGGTCCGAGGTTGGGGCGAGGGCGTTTTTTGGCAGCTCTGCCTCCATGGCCTGACCCAGCCGGTCGCTGCGCGCAAGAATCATCCGTTTCTCGCGCGCCGCCGCCGCCTCGGGCGTTTCGCCCAAAGGGTCGGCAGCGAGGAAGGCCACTTTGGTCACGCGCGCCAGATCGCGGCGCATCACGTCCAGCGCCACATGCGCGCCCAAGCCAAGCCCTGCGATGGCAAAACGGGCGGGCGCGTTTTGCAACAGGTTGGCTGACATTTCCTCTATCGTCGCCCCCGGATGGGGCAGCACGATCATGACCGCCCGCCCGCGCGACAGATCAGTGATTTGCTGGCCAAACAGCCGCGCATCGGACATCAGGCCGGGGATGAGGATAAGAGGGTCATTCATGGTGGATCACACTGTTTTCTTTGTTTTTACAGACCCTTGGCCCATGCCAAGATGTGGGCAACAGTCGGGGCAGTTTGATCCGGGCTCATGATATCGCCTGAGATGACGTGGTGATAGGGATCATCTTTGTCGGTTAAGATCGGGTTGTAGGTTTCATGCGGCGCCCCCCATTCGGCCGCGATATCAGCAGTGACGCTGGCTTGGACCACGCGGTCATCGGGGGCATAGATAAACAGCGCAGGCGGGATGGCGCGGGTATAATCAAGGGTCAGCGCCTCTTGCACCAACGCCTCCATCGGGATGGCGGCGGTGGTGGGGTAGCGGGTGGTCCAAAGGCGGGCATGACCTTCGTTGCGGATGTCAAAACTGCGTTCGGCGCCGGCAAGGGTAGGCCCCCAATAGCGAACCCACGGCAGATTCAGCAGGAAAGAGGCGGTTTTGTCGATGCCAAAGTTGGGCGAGACAAAGACCATGCCCGCCACATCCTGTGACATGTCAGGGTCGGTGGCGGCGATTGCGGCCAAGGTGCCGCCGGTTGAGGTAGAGATGACCAACACGCGGTCGCCCAAACGCCGCCCGATGGCCAATGCCTCACGCAGATCGGTGATCCAATCGCCTGCGGTGGGTTCGGCCATGGGGGCAGACCCGCGACCGTGACCCGCAAGGCGGGTATAGAACAGGTTTGCGCCCAAGGCTTTGGCCACAAGATCGGGCACAGGGCGGATTTCAAACTTTGTGGCGGAAAAACCGTGGATATAGATGACGGATAGCGGGGTTTTTGCGCCTTTGGCCCCGGCCCAGATAATCTCTTTTTGGGTGGTGGGGACGATGTCGGTGAATTTCGCCTCCTCGTTCATGAGGTAGGCGTCGAGGTCATCGCCAAGGCGTGACGGGTCAAACCCGGTGCCGCGATTGACGGGTTCCGTGGGGGCAAAGGCAAAGGCCAACCCGATCAGGAGGAAAAGGGCGAGCAGGCTGCGCCCAAGGATTTTGCCAAATCTACGCATGGTGGACCTTTGCAATAAGGTCGGTCAGGGCGGAGGTGATCAGGGACAAACAGTCAGGGGTGGAAAAGCGGTGATCGGCGCCTTTGACCAAGGTCAGGTGCAAATCGGGGCTTTGCGCATGATCCATAAGGCGCAGGGCCACGGCGGGGGGGACATCGGTATCGTCAGTGCCTTGCAGCAGACGGACGGGGAACGGCAGATGCAACGGGTCGCGCAGGACAAGCCGGGTGCGCCCTTCGTCAATCAGGCGTTTGGTGATGATATAGGGGTCGTCGGAATAATCCGAGGGCAGCGCCACTTGGCCCATGGCCAGTTCCGCCTTTTGGGCATCGGTAAAGCCGGCCCACATGCTGTCTTGGGTGAAATCAGGGGCGGCGGCGATGCCAACCATACCTGCGATGCGGTCTGGGATGGTGCGGGCGATCAGAAGGGCGATCCAGCCCCCCATCGACGAGCCGACCAGGATTTGCGGGGTGGTGGTGAGGGTGGTGATGGCGGCCAGTGCATCGAGGTACCAATCGCCAATAGCACCATCAAGGAAGTTACCAGAAGATTGGCCATGACCGGAATAGTCAAGGCGCAGAAAGGCGCGGCCCTGTGCGCGCGCCCAATCCTCAAGGTAGACAGCCTTTGTGCCTGTCATATCGGATTTGAAACCACCCAGAAACACGACGCCCGGTCCCTGCCCTGCGGTTTGGTGATAGGCGATGCGGCGGCCTTGGGGGGTGGTGATGAAATCTGGTGTCATGGTGCCCTTGCCCCGTTGGTTTTTCCCTTTTTGACGAAAAGGCGGGGCGATGGGAAGCCCTGCCCTATGGCAAAGCGGTGATGACGGTGGAAGTGCCGGTGACCGTGGCAAAACTGTCGGGGAATTAGGGGCCGTGGTTGACTTTTCTGCGACCTCCGATCATACCGCGCGCAACATAAACCCGCAACCGGGCGCATCGTGGGCGCCAAACCGAGGAGGTGGCCCATATGGCCGAGATTTCCCTTACTTTTCCCGATGGTTCTGTGCGTAAGTTCGATGCGGGCGTAACCCCTGCCGACGTGGCGGCAAGCATTGCAATCAGCCTTGCCAAGCGGTCGATCAGCGCCACGGTGAACGGCGCGCATTATGATATGCAATGGCCGATCACGGCAGATGCGACGATTGCGCTGAACTCACTGGCCGATGATGCGCCTGCGTTAGAACTGATCCGTCATGATATGGCGCATGTGATGGCGCGCGCGGTGCAAGAGATTTGGCCCGATGTGAAGGTCACGATTGGACCGGTGATCAAAGACGGCTGGTACTATGATTTTGACAGAACCGAACCTTTCACGCCCGAAGACCTTGGCGCGATTGAAGCAAAGATGAAGAAAATCATCAACTTGCGTGACCCTGTTCGCACCGAGGTGTGGGAGCGTGCGCGCGCAATTGCACATTACGAACAAAAGGGAGAGCCTTATAAGGTTGAACTGATTGCAAGCATTCCGGGCAATGAAGACCTGCGGATGTATTGGCATGGCGATTGGCAAGACCTGTGCCGTGGCCCGCATTTGCAAAACACCGGGCAGTTGCCTGCCGATGGGTTCAAGCTGATGTCAATCGCCGGGGCCTATTGGCGCGGCGACAGCACGCGCCCGATGTTGCAGCGAATTTACGGTGTGGCCTTCAAAAACCGTGAGGATTTGAAAGCCCATCTGACCATGCTGGAAGAGGCCGCCAAGCGCGACCACCGCAAGCTGGGCCGCGAGATGGACCTGTTCCACATGCAAGAGGAAGCGCCGGGGCAGATTTTCTGGCATCCGAACGGCTGGACGATTTACACTGAACTGCAAGACTATATGCGCCGCCGCCAGCGCGCCGATGGCTATGTCGAGGTGAACACGCCGCAGGTGGTGAACCGCAAGCTGTGGGAAGCGTCGGGGCACTGGGAAAACTATCAAGAACATATGTTTATCGTCGAGGTTGACGAGGAGCACGCGCGCGAAAAGACCATCAACGCGCTGAAACCGATGAACTGCCCCTGCCATGTGCAGATTTTCAACGTGGGCCTGAAATCTTACCGCGATTTGCCATTGCGGATGGCGGAATTCGGGTCGTGCAACCGCTATGAACCCAGCGGCGCGCTGCATGGGATAATGCGGGTGCGGGGCTTCACCCAAGATGACGCGCATATTTTCTGCACCGAGGATCAGATCGAGGACGAGGGCAAAAAGTTCATCCGCTTCCTCTCGGCGATCTATGCTGATCTGGGTTTTGACAAATGGCGGATCAAGCTGTCTACCCGCCCGGAAAAACGGATCGGGACCGAGGAAAGCTGGGATTATGCCGAAAGCGCGCTGGCCAATGCGGTCAAGGCGGCGGGGCATGACTATGAAATCTTTGAAGGCGAAGGCGCATTTTACGGGCCAAAGCTGGAGTTTGTGCTGACCGATGCAATTGGCCGAGATTGGCAATGCGGCACCTTGCAGGTAGACCCGAACCTGCCCGAACGGCTGGATGCCAGCTATATTGGCCAGGATGGGGCCAAGCATCGTCCCATCATGCTGCACCGCGCCTGCCTTGGGTCGTTTGAACGCTTTATCGGCATTTTGATTGAGGAACATTCGGGCAAGCTGCCGTTCTGGATTGCGCCGCGCCAAGTTGTGGTGGCCGCAATCGTTTCAGACGCTGATGACTATGCGACCGAGGTTTGTGCGGCCCTGACAGCAGCAGGCGTGCGGGCCGAGGTCGACCTGCGCAATGAAAAGATCAACTACAAGATCCGCGAACATTCGGTTGGCAAAGTGCCTGTTATCTTGGCCGTGGGGATGCGCGAAGTGGAGGATCGGACTGTTTCGGTGCGTCGTCTGGGTGAAACAAAAACCGAAATGGAATCCCTTGCGGCGATCATTGACATATTGGCGCTTGAGGCGACACCGCCGGACCTTCGGCGCGTAACATCCTGATAAAATTAGAGAAGCGCTGGAAACCCAGCGCTTTTCTTTTTTGGACAGCCCGCGATTTCCCTGCGACATTATGTTACACTGGGTCACGCCCACGTGGCACACGCGCCTGTTATTGGCCCGTTACCGCCGTGACGGGCTAGGGTTTGGGTATCGCAGATCGGCGATCACATAAATAACTGTTCAAGGGGAAATCCAAATGTCTATTCATACAAAATCACTTGCTATCGCTGGCGCATTGGCTGCTGTTCTGGCCGCCCAAGTCACACCTGCCGCAGCGCAAGAAGCACCGGAAAAGTGCTTTGGCGTGGCCTTGGCAGGCAAAAATGATTGCAAAGCGGGTGCTGGCACAACCTGTGCCGGGTCTTCGAAAGTGGATTATCAAGGCAATGCTTGGTCGCTGGTTCCAGCGGGAACTTGCACCACAATGGAGCTGCCCGAAGGCCGTATGGGCAGCCTTGAGGCGCTAGATCGCGACATGGCTGGTTAATTGCCGACGCGCCCCTGGCCCGTTGCGGTTGGGGGCGCAATTTCAAAAGGACATCATATGTTTGATGCACCCAAAGGCCTGCCCGCCCAGCCCGGCGTTGGCTATAAGCCACAGCATTTCAAGGATATTCTGGAAAATCCCGGTGCTGTGCGGTGGCTGGAAATCCATGCTGAGAACTATTTGGCCGATGGGGGCCGACCGCTGGCGCAACTGCGGCATTTGGCCGAACGCTTTGCCTTTTCGGTGCATGGGGTTGGCCTGTCGATTGGCGGCGAAGGCCCGCTGGACGCGGAGCATCTGGCCCGGTTGAAGCACCTGTGCGACTGGCTGAACCCGGCGAGTTTTTCCGAACATTTGGCGTGGTCAAGCCATGAGGGCGTGTTTTTAAACGATCTTTTGCCCTTGCCCTATACCGCGGCCACGGTTGCGCGGGTGGCGGACCATGTGGACCAGGTGCAAGAGGTGTTGGGCCGCCGGATGCTCTTGGAAAACCCATCGTCCTATCTGGCCTTTGCGGGGGCCGAGATGGCGGAGGTTGATTTTTTGCGTGAAGTCGCCCAGCGCACGGGCTGTGGCCTGCTGTTGGATGTGAACAACGTGTTCGTTTCGGCCACCAATTTGAACTTTAATACCGATGCATATCTTACTGATTTTCCAGTGGAATTGGTGGGTGAGGTGCATCTGGGCGGGCATTTCGTAGATGCCGATGACCATGGCGCGCCTTTGCTGATCGACAGCCATAATGCTGCTGTCGTGGACCCGGTTTGGCAGCTTTATGCGGGGCTGATTGCGCGCGCAGGGCCATTGCCGACGCTGATTGAATGGGACAATGACGTGCCGGAATGGCCAGTTTTGGCCGCCGAGGCCAGCCGCGCCCAGCAGATTTTGGACCCGGTGGCATGAGCCAGGCAAGCTTTACCGCCGCCTTGCTTAACCCCGATCTGGCCGTGCCGGACGGGTTGGTGGATGGTGCGGGGCGACCTGCCGGACGGCGCTTTTCAGTCTATCGCAACAATGTCGCGGGCAGTTTGACCGAGGCGCTGGAGCAAGGGTTTCCGGTGATTGCGAAGCTGTTGGGGGAAGAGTTTTTCAAGGCGATGGCGGGGGTGTTTTTGCGCGCCCACCCGCCGAGGTCGCGGGTCATGATGATGTATGGCACTGATATGCCTGCGTTTTTGGCAGAGTTTCCGCCGCTGGCCCACTTGCCCTATTTGGCCGATGTGGCGCGGTTGGAACAAGCGCTGCGCGAGGCGTATCACGCGGCCGATGTGGCACCGATGTCGCCTGAGGTTTTGGGCGCTGTGTCGCCCGATCGTCTGCTGGCGGCAAAGCTACGGCTCGCCCCTGCCCTGCGGTTGATTGTGTCGCCCTATCCGGTTTTGTCAATTTGGCGCGCGAACACGGATAAGGCCGCGCCAAAGCCGCAAATGCAGCCCGAGGCGGTGCTGGTTTTGCGGCCCGAGTATGACCCGGTGCCGCATTTGCTGCCCCCCGGCGGGACGGAATTTGTGACCGCGTTGCAGGTGGGTGAGACGGTGGCCGAGGCCTTGGATAAGGCCGGAGAGACGTTTGATATTGCCGCCATGCTGGGCTTGTTGATTGGCGGTGGGGCGATCACTGGATTGGATGAGGATAGTTTATGAACCCGATGATTTCACTTTATAAACGCGGGGCCGATGGGCTTGACGCGGTCAGTCCCGCTTTGCTTCCTTTGGCGGCGCGCTTGGTGTTTGCCGCCGTATTGTTATTCTATTTTTGGGCTTCGGCGGCGACCAAGTTGGGGCCAGGGTTGGCTGGGTTTTTGATGCCGTCCGATGGGGCGTATATTCAGATTTTCCCCAAAACAACCGAAGGGTTTGGTTATGATTTCAGCCAGTTCGGGGTGTTTCACTGGTTGGTCGTAACGATGGGCACTTGGGCCGAATTTGTGCTGCCTTTACTGATTATCATCGGTTTGTTCACGCGGTTGGCCGCGTTGGGGATGATCGGATTTGTGGTGGTTCAAAGCATTGTTGATGTCTACGGGCATGGCGTAGCGGGCGACACGCTGGGCGCGGTGTTTGACCGGGCGTCGGATGCGCTGATTTGGGATCAGCGGGTGCTGTGGGTGTTTGTGCTGCTGGTTTTGGTGTTGAAAGGCGGAGGGGCGTTATCGGTGGACCGGGCCTTGGTGCGGATTTGGCAGCGGTAAAGCGCCATTATTGCACAAGGATCTTGATTTTTGCGTACGATTCGGCATGATTTTAAGAGTGACGGCAATGTCTGTTGGCGGATCCTGACCTTAGGATCGCGGATCGGTATCATGGACCTTGCTGCACGGCCTTTTGGCATGTCGCCGAGAGGGGAATTGATGAAGGAGACGCGGCATGCCAACTGGCACCGTAAAGTGGTTCAACAGCACCAAAGGCTATGGATTCATCGCGCCGGACGATGGCGGCAAGGACATTTTTGTCCATATTTCCGCAGTGGAGCGCGCGGGATTGACCGGATTGAGCGACAACCAAAAGATCGGCTTTGAGATGCAATCGGGCCGGGACGGCAAGGAATCTGCAGGCGATTTACGGCTGCTTTGAGCCTTGCCATTGGGGCTTTGGCCCACGGTTACGTGGGCCGTTTGCCTGTTATAGGTATTTTGCCTGCACGGCGTCATCCCAGCCGAGGGTGAGGCCGTGACCGCCACGGATAACCGGGCGCTTCATCAAGGTGGGCTGCTGTTTCAGCTGCTCATCAGGTTCAGACGCTTTGAGCCAATCAGAGGCAGCGCGCCATGTGGTTGATTTTTGATTGATGATTGCGCCGCCAAATTCGGTGACGAATTCAAGGATCTCGGCCTCGGTCAAAGGGTCGGCGCGGACGTCGCGGAATTGGGGGTCATGGCCTGCGGTGGTCAGCGCTTTGAGGGCCTTTTTACAGGTATCGCAGGTGGAGATGCCGTAGAGGATCATGGTGTTTTCCTATGGTGTTCGCGCGCGGACAATCTGATAACCGATTGATTTAGCGCGGTTTCGCGTTTTTTGATAACCAAATATTAACTTGCGAAGGCAAGGGCTGCGCGCGCACCAATATAGGCGCAAACCCCGCTGACAACAGCCCCCCATGCCATATCCATCACCACCATTTGCGGATGCCAATCGCGCATCACGGTCCAAGATGTCAGCTCATACGTGCCGTAAGCCACGAGGCCGAGGAGAGCGCCGTTGATCAGCGCAGGGCTGGCCGCCCCGTCGCGCAGCGCGGGCACGCCTGCGAAATAGGTCAGACCCGCCATATAAAGCAGATAAAAGGCGATGGCCGGGCCAATGCGGAGGCCGTCGAGCAAGGCATCACCCAAGTGGCTGCGAAAAATCGGGCCAAGCACGAGGCCCAGCATCAGCGCATCGGCAACCAAGAAGGCGATGGATGTGGTGGCAAAGAAGATGAGGAAGGCGGTGAGGGTCATGGCGCGGCTCCGATTGGGTAGGGTTGAACCTAGGGCGGATCTTGGGGAATTCCACAGGCATGGTGGGGTCCGCCCAGCCTTAGAGGCGGCCGCCAACAGCGCGCAGGGCCATATCGGCATAAAGGGTTTGAACATCGGCGCGCGAAAGCCGCCCGCCTTCGCGGTACCAATTGGTCACGCCGGTGAGCATCGCGATCAAGGCCAGCGTGGCCATTTTGGCATCGGGCAGCGTGAAGTCTCCTGACGCAACCCCTTGGGCGAGAAGGGTTTGCAAGTGATCCTCATACCGTCGGCGCAGGGATTCGATGGTGGCGAAGTTTTCGGGCGTCAGGTTGCGCAATTCCATATAGGCGATGAACACCGCGTCGGGCCGCCCAACGTGGTAGCCGATATGAAATCGCGCGAATTGGTCGAGCCGTTTGGCCGCGTTGGGTTGTGGCGGAAGGTCAGCCAAGGCCGCGAGAAGGTCGGTCATGTGATCTTGCATCAGATCAAAAAGCAGCGCCTGTTTGTCGGCCGTATAAAGGTAGAGCGCCCCTGCCTGCACGCCTACATCTGCCGCGATTTGGCGCATTGAAACGGCGGCATAGCCGTGGCGCGCAAAGAGGGCTTGCGCGCTGGCCCGGATGCGCGGGCCGGTGATGTCTGCGGAGGAGCCGATTTTACGTGCCATGGCGTTTGTTTATCTGAATGGGTGTTCAATTCAAGCGTTCGGTTTGGGGAGGCGTAAGGTTTTAGGTATTTGGGCCAAGATGAAATCGCGAGGGATTTTGGGGTGGGTTTTATGGGGTGTTGCGGGCGCTTGCCGGGGGGGCTGTGGGCAGTTAAGGTTGGCGCGAGTGGTGTGTTTTGGGAAATTTGGGATGATCCGTGCCTTTGGCGTTATAGCCGTGTTGGCCCTGTTGGGGGCCTGTGCCAGTATTCCTGAGGTGGATGCGGCGCAATCGCGGTTTGCGCAAAAGGCGGGTGGCCCCTCTGTTACCCCGGACTTGGTACCAATCGACAGGTTGATCGCGCAAGCGGTACCCGGCCGCGCCACAGCGCAGGCAAGGGATGCATTGGCTGCGCGCGCGCAAGGGCTGCGCGCGCGGGCGGTGGCCATGCGCGGGCCGGTCCACAGCCCCGCCACGCGGGCGCGGCTTGCCGCAGCAATTGCAGCGCACCCGACGAAATTCAACTGAGGTTTTGATGTGCTTTGAGCCATCTGCCGCGTTGCACCTTTGGGCGTGACAGGCTAACAGTTTGCCAAGTTTACCCCCCTGCTGATGGAGATATATATGGCAGCCCCTTTGCGTTTAGGTCTGGCCGGTCTTGGGACAGTCGGGATTGGTGTTGTACAGATCGTGCAAAAGCATGCGGCCATGATTGCCGCGCGGTCGGGGCGTGAGGTGGTGATTACCGCTGTCAGTGCGCGGGACCGGACCAAGAACCGTGATGCGGATTTGTCAGGCTTTGCGTGGGAAACCGACCCGGTGGCCTTGGCGCAGCGCGATGATGTCGATGTGTTTATTGAAGTGATGGGTGGGCATGAAGGGCCTGCGCGGTTGGCGACCGAGGCGGCGATTGCGGCGGGCAAGGATGTGGTGACGGCCAATAAGGCGTTGCTGGCGCATCATGGCCATGCGCTTGCGCTGTCGGCCGAGGCTGCGGGCCGGGTTATCCGATTTGAAGCGGCGGTGGCGGGCGGAATTCCGGTGATCAAGGCGCTAACCGAAGGGTTGGCCGCCAATTCCATGCGCCGTGTGATGGGTGTGATGAACGGCACTTGCAACTATATCCTGACGCGGATGGAGGATGCGGGGTTGCCGTATGCGCAGGTCTTTGAGGAGGCCCGCCAGCTGGGCTATCTGGAGGCCGATCCGAACCTTGATGTGGGTGGGATTGATGCGGGGCATAAGCTGGCGCTGTTGGCCGCGATTGCCTTTGGCACCCAAGTGTCGTTTGACGCCGTGGAGTTGGAGGGGATTGGCGCGATTTCGATCGAAGATATCCGCCACGCCGCCGATATGGAATACCGGATCAAGCTGCTGGGTGTGGCGCGGATGACGGGGCGGGGTTTGGAACAGCGGATGACACCCTGTTTGGTGCCGATGGGCAGCCCGTTGGGGCAGCTTTCGGGCGGGACCAATATGGTGGTTTTGGAAGGCGATAGCGTGGGGCAAGTGGTGCTGCGCGGGGCCGGTGCGGGCATGGGGCCGACCGCCAGTGCCGTGATGGGCGATGTGGTGGATATTGCGCGGGGCGTGCGGACGGCGGTGTTTGGCGTGCCTGCGGCAACGTTGGTGGCGCCTGTGGCGGCGGCGGTGGCCAGTGCGTCGGCGTGGTATTTGCGGATGACCCTGGTGGATAAGCCCGGTGCGCTGGCCAAGGTGGCAACTGCGTTGGGAGATGCCGGGATTTCGATTGATCGGATGCGGCAATATGGGCATTCGGATGCGCAGGCGCCGGTGCTGATTGTGACCCATAAGGCCACGCGCGATGATGTGAATGATGCGTTGGCGCGGTTTTCCAAGACCGGCGTTGTGGTGGGCACACCCGTGGCCTTGCGGATCGAAGAGGTTTGAGTGGATTGGTTCGCCGCAGTTGATATTTACTGCGAGCGGGTGGGGACTGCCTTTTGGGCCGAGCCGTGGAATGCCTGGAGCAATCTGTCGTTTATCTTGGCTGCGGTTTGGGCTGGGGTTGAGGCGCGGCGGTGCGGGGCCGACAGGGGGGCAGACCGGGTTGTGTGGGGGCTGATCGCGATGGCCGCGCTGATTGGCGTGGGGTCATTTTTGTTTCACACCTTTGCGAATACTTGGTCGGAATATGCCGATACGATACCGATTTGGTCGTTTGTGGCGGCGTTTGTCTTTGTGGCGATGCACCGGATTGGCGGGGTAAAGCCGGGGCGGATTGGCGCGATTGCGCTGGGTGTCGCGGCGGTGATTGTGGTGATGACGCTGGCCAGTGGTGAAGGCGAGGCGGGGCAGGCAGGACGGGCGGGTGTGTTAAACGGATCTGAGCAATATGCGCCTGCGTTGATCGCGCTGCTGGTGT
>CBDTUV010000064.1:0-11563 GCA_965363575.1 uncultured Pseudorhodobacter sp.
CGGAAGGCGAGCGTTTCATGGAACGCTATGCGCCGACCTACAAAGACCTCGCCTCGCGCGATGTGGTCAGCCGCTGCATGACCATTGAAATCCGTGAAGGGCGCGGGGTTGGCCCGAACAAGGACCACATCCACCTGAACCTGAACCACCTGCCCAAGGCCACGCTGGACCTGCGCTTGCCGGGCATCAGCGAATCCGCCCGCATTTTTGCCGGCGTCGATCTGCAAAAAGAGCCTATCCCCGTGATCCCGACCGTGCATTACAACATGGGCGGCATCCCCACGAACTACTTTGGTGAGGTGTTGAACCCCACCGCCAAAAACCCCGATGCCACTTTCCCCGGCCTGATGGCTGTGGGTGAGGCAGGCTGTGCCTCGGTGCATGGTGCGAACCGTCTCGGCTCAAACTCGCTGATTGACCTTGTGGTCTTTGGTCGCGCGGCAGCCATTCGCGCAGGCGAGATTGTGAAACCCGGCGAACGTCCGCAGCCCGTAAACAAGGCCGAGGTAGACAAAGCGCTGGACCGGTTTGATGCCGTGCGCCACGCCAATGGGTCCGTGCCTACGGCCGATCTGCGTTTGGAAATGCAAAAGACGATGCAAGCGGATGCGGCGGTGTTCCGCACCGACAAGACCCTTGCAGACGGCGTGAAAAAGATGACCGCCATTGCAAAGAAGATGAAGGATATCAAGGTCACAGACCGTTCGATGGTCTGGAACTCTGACCTGATGGAAACGCTGGAATTGGGCAACCTGATGCCCAACGCGCTGGCCACGATTGTGGCCGCTGAGGCCCGCAAGGAATCGCGCGGCGCCCATGCGCATGAGGATTATCCAGACCGCGACGATAAAAACTGGCGCGTCCACTCGCTCGCCCATGTTGATGGCAGCAAGGTCACACTGTCCTCACGCCCTGTGCATACGGACCCGCTGACCAAACAGGCCGACGGCGGGATTGATCTGAAAAAGATCGCGCCAAAGGCACGGGTGTATTGATGGGCCGGATCGGTTTTGCTGCTGTCTGCGCGGTGCTGGCCCTTGCGGCCTGCACCACCGGCGATCCGGTAGAGGCCGTGGCGCGGGCAACGGCGAAATCGGTCGTTTTGCCCGTGGTACAACAGCGCCTGCCCGGCCCACAGGCCGAGGCGGTGGCCGTTTGCGTGATCGACAATGCCAACACGGATGAGATTTTTAGCCTCGCCCGTGATGTTGGCACCCGTGCAGGCACGACCACCGTGCAAACCGTCGCGACCATTTTGCAGCGCCCCAACACCATTCAATGCGTGCTTGGCGCAGGTATTCCGGGGCTGGCCCTATGATCCAGACCGGGGCAATACGGCGGGGGGCGCCTTTGCTGCTGCTACTCGCCGCTTGCGGCCCGATCCCGGTTGCCGATGCCGAACGCATCTGCCTTGACCGCGCGCGCGATGCGGCTGGCCCAAGGGGTGAGGTGGCGATGGGCGTGTCAGGCGGCAAAGCCGTTAGCCGCGTCAGGGTGGATATCAGCACCGATTACCTTAGCGGGCGCGACCCGTCTGCCGTGTATGACCAATGCGTCTTGCAAAAATCGGGGCAACCGCCGCGCCGCCCGCTGACCTCTCGCAATGATTGGAGAGGGTAGCGCATGGCCCCCCTCAACGCCCAGATCGACCGCGCGTCCGTTAACCGCTTTTTGCGCCGCAAAGGGCTGACGGCGATTGCCGATAAATCGCAAGCCGCCCATCTGCAAAGCTTTGGTCTGGCCCCCGATGTGGTGTTTGATGTGGGCGTCGATCAAGGCACGCCGTTTTTGTACCAAGCCTTTCCCGATGCGCAGTTCGCCCTGATCGACCCGCGCACGGAATCCCGCGCCAGCTTGACCGGGCCAAACGCCCCCAAGACTGCGCAGTTCTTTGAAACAGCACTCGGGGCTGCCCCCGGCACGCTGACCCTTAACATCCCCCATTCCGACAAAGGCGAACAAGGGGCGATGGCCAGCCTGCGCCAACGCACCGATACCCTGTCGGCCCGTTTCAACCGCATTGAAACGCGCGAGGTGGCTGTCACCACGCTCGACCAAATCGCCGCCGATTTCAAAGGCCGCGTTGGGTTGAAAATCGACACCGAGGGGTTTGAGGATGAGGTGCTGTCCGGCGCCACCCAAACCCTTTTACGCACCGATTTCGTGATCCTTGAGATGTCGCTGGTCCAGCGCTTTGCAGGCATCAGCCCGCCCTCCCATCTTATCACCCGGCTTGCTGCCGCTGGTCTTGAATTCCGCGATGTGCTGCGGATGACCGGCGATGGCCGCGGCGGCGGCGCACCCCGCCTGATGGATATTCTGTTCACCCGGTGGCACCCCCGCGCCCCGGCCCCCAAACACCACGCTTCTTAAAGGAGACGGACCCATGGTTCAGTTCACCCTGCCCAAAAATTCGACCATCCGCACTGGCAAAACCTGGCCAAAACCAAGCGGCTCCAACGTCCGCAAATTCAGCATCTATCGCTGGACCCCCGATGACGGCGAAAACCCTCGGGTTGATACCTATTTCGTCGATATGGACACCTGCGGCCCGATGGTTCTGGACGCGCTGATCAAGATCAAGAATGAGATTGACCCAACGCTCACCTTCCGCCGGTCTTGCCGCGAAGGGATTTGCGGGTCTTGCGCGATGAACATCGGCGGCATCAACACGCTGGCCTGTATTTACGGGCTGGATGAGGTGAAGGGCGATGTCAAAATCTATCCCTTGCCCCACATGCCCGTGGTCCGCGACCTGATCCCCGACCTTACCCATTTCTACGCCCAGCACGCGTCCATCAAGCCTTGGCTGGAAACCAAAACCAACACGCCGGCCAAGGAATGGCGCCAGTCGATTGAAGACCGCGAAAAACTCGACGGGCTTTATGAATGTGTGATGTGCGCTTGCTGTTCCACCTCTTGCCCCAGCTACTGGTGGAACTCTGACCGCTACCTTGGCCCCGCCACCTTGCTTCACGCCTACCGCTGGATCATCGACAGCCGGGATGAGGCCACGCCAGAGCGTTTGGACGACCTTGAAGACCCGTTCAAACTCTATCGCTGCCACACCATCATGAACTGCGCCAAAACCTGCCCCAAAGGGCTGAACCCGGCCAAAGCGATTGCCGAGATCAAGAAAAAACTGGTCGAACGCGTGGTTTAACCACAGCCCTGAACGGTTCAAAGGCGGCCCCACAAGGCCGAGATGCAGGACCGGACAAACAGGGGCATGGCGCGGTTATGCCATGCCCGTCAGGGCGTCCAAGGCCCTTGGATCATGCCGCGGCGCAGTATTCGTAATATTCCTGCGGCTCTGGTTGTGTTGACTGCAAAGGGGCGGGCGCATCGTAATAGGCATAGGCCTGTGTAAGGATGTCCAGCGCCAGTTCAGCGGGGGTTTTGCTTGTCTGTGTCATGTGAACCTCGGGTATCACGGGGTTCCTCCCGCAGGTAGGCTAGGCCTACCGGGCGCTGCGCACAACGGCTGTTTCTGCAACGCAGCAATGCGGTGCGGGCATCCCTTACGCAGCGGCAACCCCTTGGATTATCAATGGGTTGGGCTGCGGAATTCCACCCTATCGCCTTTCTCAAACAGTGCTTGCCAGTTTAAACCACCCTTATAAAAAGCGCGGATGCATTAAGGCTTGGCAGAAAGCGGCTGCATATCGCGCCCATGCGTGCTGTGCCGCCCGATAAGATCGCTTACTTGCGCTGCCTTTTGCGCAAAAGGGCGGGCCGGTTTTGGCACAACCTCTGCCAACTCGGGAAACAGCGCCAGCACCTCGTCCCGCGCCGCCTGCGCCAGCCCTTGCATGATCACCGGCCCGCAAAACAGGCTTTCCGTTGCGGCCCCTTCAGAAAATATCACCTCATGTCGGTCAAACAAAAGATGGAAATACTCCACCCCGTCACAGGTTTCATCCAAATCGACACCGTCCAAGTCCAGCATCTTGATCGCGGGTACCAGTACCTCCTCGGCATTGAAAATACGCTCTGCAATGCGGGACCGCACCAAAATGCGGTGCTGCGGGGATACGACCAACATGCGTTTGGGCAACCCCTCGCCCAGCGCCCCTTTGGCAATCCGAACAGGTCTCAGCTTGGGATGCATGGTCAGGTGCAGCGCATCCACCTGCGCCCGACCAATCCAACGCACGACCTGCAACCCGTTGTCTGCCGTCTGTACGCTGTCACCAACCGTCAAATCCTCGACCGCGATGTCACCCCGCGCTGTCTCAATCCGCGTGCCCCGCGCAAAACAAGGGACAAGGCTGTTATACGGTGCCGCGCCATCCGTGTTGAACCTGCGGTATCTATAGGTCACACCCGGCGTCAATTGCGTATCAGACACAAACAACGAGCCATAATTCAGCGCACTGTTGGTCGCGGTGAAATGGATCGTGCCGCTCGACCCGTCAGACCCGGTATAGGTATATTTATAGCGAAGATCGACCGTATCGCCGATATTGATGCCCGTCACGGTTGACGCGGTAACATTCTGGTCCGGCACATCAGCGCCGCCTGTATGGGTGAAATCGCCAAATATGGCGTCGCCACTGCCATTGGAATCGTCGATCGTGATTTTCCCGGCCACCCCAATGGTGAAATTACCAGTGTACGGATAGGTCGTATCACCGGTTAAAATTCGGTATACGAGTACGTTTTCCAGTGCCATTTCAGCTCTTTCTCCGTTCGACATTCAACCAACCCTAACCGAAAACGGGTCGGGCCATGCGGAAATCCAGCATGGCAGGGCAGTACACTTATAGCATTTTCGCAGGCGAATGTGTTAAAACTGGGCACGAATGTCGATCAAACCGCAACCCGATGCAGAATTATGATAAATACTGCGTCGCGGCATGACCCAATGGCTTTGCAGCCCTGGACGGGCGTGGCATAACCGCGCCATGCCCATTCTACTCCTCGCCCTCCTACTTGGTACTTTGCTTTACATGTGGCTTTCGCGCCGCAACTCTACGCTGACGCGCGCGTGCCGTTGGCGGTTGGACCGCACGGGTGGGCCAAACCATTATCGCTGCGCCGCTTGCCGCGCCGAACTGGATACCGCAGGAAAACCGCCGCGCGATTGTCTGCGCAAACGACCGCAAAAACCCTAAATCCGGCGCGCGGCCCCGGCCACGCGCACGCCTGCCCCCGGTTTGCCCGTCACCTCGACCAGCAGTTCCGATGGGCTGCCCATATCCTCGCCTTGTAAAATCCGAAAGCGGCCACCGCCGCGCAGCCCGTTCCAGTCGCGGTCCACCATGGCACCCGCCAGCGCCGCCGCTGCAGCGCCCGTCGCCGCATCCTCGACCACACCGCCAATCGCAAAGGCGTTGCGCGCATTGACTTGGTCGGGGGCCGCAAAATGGATCAGGCTGATCGTGGTCCAACCTTCGCGCGCCATCAGGCTGCGGCCTGCATCAAAATCATAGGTCATCCGGGCCAAAACCGCGCGATCATGCAAAGCGATCACCGGATGGTTCGCCCCCGCATGGGCCAGTAGCGGCATAAAGGCGGGGTCCAAGTCGCCTTGCGTCAGCCCAAACAGCGCCAGCACCTCAGCCAACACAGCAGGCGCTAAATCCTGCGACCGCGTGGGCGGCGAGGTCAGGACCGCGCGCCAGCCTTGCGGGCCATGTTCAGCCTCGACCGAGATCCGGGCCTGCGACAGCGCCAAATCATAGCGCCCCGCCCCAAAGCGCGCGCCCAAAACCGCGCCCAGCGCAATCGTTGCATGACCACAAAACGCCACCTCACCTTCGGGCGCATAATAGCGCACGCGCCAGCCGTCCGCTTCCTCGGTGGCAAAAACTGTTTCGGAATAGCCTATTTGACGCGCGATGGCTTGCATCTCTGCCGCTGTTGGCAGCGCCTCGGCCAGCATCACCCCCGCCGGGTTTCCGCCCGACCCGTTCATCGCAAAGGCCGCAATCCGTTCCACTGTCATCGCAAATCTCCTGTTGTCTGGTGGCCAAACTGGCACAGCCCGCCTAAAAGGGGAAATCATCAATAGTGGAGGCAAGGCGCACAAAACCTGATCGCAAACTCTCGCGGCACAGGTTAATTTCAAGTTAATAAAAAGTGGAAACTATAGGCTTATCAAAAGCTTATAGAAATGTCCGCGCGCGATTCACCTGCGGATATGTCGCCGTAAATCCCGCTTGACCCGCCCTATAATCAGCCCCACCATCGCGTCATGAAACCTCAAACGCCCCAGCACCCCGCCCCCCAAGATGCCACAATCCGGGCCGAAATTTCGCCTGTGATTTGCTATCCCGTGTCGGCCCTGCCCCGCCCCGATGTAGCCCCTTTTCAGGCGGCGCGGGCAGGCTGGGCCAAGCAATCGGAAACTCTGATCCCGGCCCGCGATGCCCGCTGCTTTACCGTGCCAAAGGGCCACTTTTTTCGCATCACCTGCGTGGATGGCCCACAAGTCGGCGACCTCAATCTTTGGGCGCTGGATGACCTGACCCAGCGGTTTTATTCCGGCAAAACTCGCGCGCTGCATGGCACCCATCTTTCTACGGGCGATCAGATGTGGTCCAGTTTTCCAACCCTGCGCCCCATGGCCTTGATCACCGATGACAGCCTTGATTGGTACGGGTTTGATGCTTTTGGCGGCGCTGTTCATGACGTGATCGGCACCCGCTGTGACCCTTACACCCACAATCTTTTGTCCCATGGCGGGCAATATCATCACTGCTGCCATTCCAACCTGACCCGCGCTTTGGCCGATCATTCCGGGCTGAATTTGGCCGAGGCGGAAAAGCATGTGCATGACGTTTTGAATGTTTTTATGTGTACCGGGTTTACCCGCGACACGGGCCAGTATTTCATGAAATCCAGCCCCGTGCGCCCCGGCGATTATCTGGAGTTCTTTGCCGAGATTGACCTGCTGGGCGGCCTGTCCGCCTGCCCCGGCGGAGATTGCTCGGCTGAGCATTCATCCGATACCGCAAGCTGTCACCCTTTGCTGGTTGAGGTTTTCAAACCTGCGCAAGCCCCCCAAGGCTGGGCCACGCCCGCTGAAAACGGGTATGACCGCAGCCATGGGCGCTAACCTTTAGGCATAGCGTTCAGGACCGATGTTTTGCGCGTCATCATAGCGGTCCCCATGGGCGAAACCGGGCGGCAGGATGTGGTCAATTTCGGCGCGGTCAGCATTGGTCAGAACCAAACGATCCGCGCCAATCCATTCGCCCAGATGCCCGGCAGTGCGCGTTCCCGGAATGGGGATCAAATGCGGACCGCGGTCCAACACCCAAGCCAGTGCTAAGGCGGCGGTGGTCACACCCTTGGCAGCGGCATAAACGCTGAACGCCTCAATCGCGGTGCGGTTGGCGGTGAAATTCGGTTCCAAAAAGCGCGGCATGGTACGGCGGATATCGCCGCCCTGCATGGCGGCGGGGTCGGGTTGGGCATCGGTCAGCATGCCGCGTGCCAAGGGCGAAAACGGCACGAAGGCCACGCCCAAATCAGCGCAGGCACGGATCACGCCCAAGTCCGGCAGGCGGGTCCAAAGGGAATACTCGTTTTGCACTGCCCGCACAGGATGCACCGCATGGGCGCGGCGGATGGTATGGGGGGCCACCTCGGACAGGCCATAGCCGCCGATTTTACCCTCGTCGATTAGCCGGGCCATAAAGCCCGCGACATCCTCAACCGGGATATCTTGTTGGCGGCGGTGGATGTAATAGAGCGCGACGTGGTCGGTTTTCAGACGTTTCAACGACGCCTCTAGTTCTGCCCGGATATAGCTTTCGGAATTGTTGAAACCGCGCGGTGGGGTGGTTGCGATGCCAACCTTGGTCGCCACCACGGCGGCGTGGCCGCGATCGGCCAACCAATCACCCAAAACTGTTTCTGACACGCCGGAACCATAGATATTGGCAGTGTCATAAAAGGTGATGCCTGCATCCCACGCGGCATCAAGGGCCGCAAAAGATTCTGCGCGATCTGTGGCGCCAAAGATGCCACCAAAGCTGAGGCAGCCTAGGCCGAGTGCCGAAACTTGCGGGCCGTTTGCACCGAGTTGTCGGTTTTCCATCATGTTATCCTTAATCGTGGCAGGATACGCGGCAAGACCGCAGCCAACCCTGTTGTGTTAGGGCTGCCACCTTTGCGTATCAGGCAAAGGCTGCTTTCAACGCAATCTCAACCATATCGCCAAAGCTGCGTTCGCGTTGATCTGCGGTCAATGCCTCATGCGTCAGCAGGTGGTCCGAGATGGTCAGTACGGCCAGCGCGCGGCGACCGTAGCGGGCGGCTAGGGTGTAAAGCTCGGCGGCTTCCATTTCAACACACAGCACGCCGTGGCGCTGCATTTGCTCGTTCAGGTCGGGTCGTTCATCATAGAACACGTCAGACGAATAGATCTGGCCCGCATGGGTCGCAACATCGCGGCCCTGAGCAGCCTGCCACGCGGCGTGGAGCAAGCCGAAATCGGCGGTTGGAGCAAAGTTCAATTCCCGGAAAATCCCGCTTGACGGGGTGGACAAGGTGCAGGCCGACATGGCCAGCACCAAATCGCGCACCTTGATATGCGGCTGCATGGCACCGGCTGACCCAATGCGGATCAGGGTTTGCGCGCCATAATCGCGAATCAGCTCATTGGCATAGATCGAGAGGGAGGGCATACCCATCCCCGACCCTTGGATCGTAACGCGGTGGCCTTGCCATGTGCCGGTATACCCCAGCATCCCGCGCACCTCATTCACCAGCTTGGCATCAGTAAGGAAGGTTTCAGCCGCCCAGCGGGCGCGGTACGGATCACCGGGCATCAACACGGTTTCGGCAATCTCGCCGGGTTTCGCGCCTATGTGAACTGTCATGTTCGCCTCCTCCTCATGCTGAGGGGAGGCTAAGCGATTGACCGAGCGCCGAAAAGCCCTGAAATAACTAGCCGAGCTTTTGCACCGACGCTGCATAAAGCGCTGCGTTCGGGCAAAAATCGATATCTTCCGCCCTTGGGCGGCTCGGGCCTTGTGCGGCAAGGGTTTTACGGCAGATTTTTTGGGCATCACAACTGTGGCACGCTTCAACCGCATCAAGATAGCTGTCGCGGTGGTTTTGAATTTCCCGCAGATCAGCACCAAACACATTGGCCATTTTGCCCATGCGACCCAGTACATCTTCGGGCATTTTGACAAAGTTTAACAATTGCGCGCGCGTAACCCCGAGATCGGACAAGTCCCGATCGGTCATGTCTTGCGCTGTATTCAGGCGCTGTCGACGCGCCATGCGTTCCATGAGCTTTGCAAACATATCCGCCTCCTCTCAGCCCGCTGGGCATGCGGGGTAGAATGCAGGTAAATGCGCGAGCCCAACATGATCTAGGTCAATTAGCCCGCCAAATGGCGCAAGCCTTGGGTCACATCGGTACGGATAGCGAGCCGCAGCCCCGGTTCATCGCCTGCCTTCAGCGCGCTGAGGATCAGCCGGTGATAGGGTGGTGGCTCATTCCGGCGCAGGCGACCGTAAAGGGCGCGCATGGTGGGACCAAGTTGCAGCCAGACGGTTTCTGTCAGGGCCAACATCGCAGGCGCTTGGGCACGCAAGTAAAGGGTGCGGTGAAATTCCAGATTGGTGCGGATATAAGCGACAGCATCCTGGCGCAGCACCGCCTCGCTGTTGGCGGCGTTGATGGCGGTCAGGCGGTCAATCAGCGCGAAGTGCGCCCGAGGCAAGGCACGAGAGGCGAGCTCGGGTTCCAATAGGGCGCGGATGGCAGCCAGTTCCTCTATCCGTTCGGGGCTGAGTTCGGGGGTCGCGATCCGACCCGACGATGACAGCGACAGCGCGCCTTCGGCCACCAAACGGCGCACGGCCTCACGCGCGGGGGTCGTGGACACATCAAAGGTGCGGGCAAGGCCGCGCAAGGTAAGCGCCTGGCCAGGCGGCAGTTCGCCGTGCATCACCTGGCTGCGCAAGGTGCGGTAAAGGCGTTCATGGGCCGCGGCGTTAGGGTCCACCGGGCGCGACAGCGATGTGGCGGGCGTTGTCAGCATTGGGCGCACCTGCGCGCGGTGTGGGGACGTAGGGCGCGCGTCATTCGCCGAACCGATAGCTGTGCAGCGCGTGGCCTTGGGTTTTCAGCCAATGGCGGTGGCGTTGGTAATCGGGCATCAGGTCGGCGACAATGGCCCAAAAGCGAGAGGAATGGTTCATCTCGGCCAGATGCGCGACTTCATGAACGGCGACATAGTCCAGCACCTGCGGTGGGGCCATGATTAGACGCCAAGAGTACATCAACCCGGCCTCGGCAGTGCAAGACCCCCAGCGCGAACGAGTGTCACGCAACGTAAGTGTGCGATAGCGCCGCCCGATGCGGTGGGCATAGGTATCAGACGCCAGCGCCAGCTTGTCGCGCGCCCGGTGTTTCAGATAGGCGGCCACGCGCACGCCTGCTTGTGCGGCATCGCCCGGCACATGAAGCGTGTCGTCTACCACCTTTGTGCTGCGCCCTGTGCCAGCAACGATGCGCAGCATTTGCCCTTCAACCGGGATCTCTGCGCCCAAACCGACGGAATCGCTTGGCACGACCTTGACCAAGGCTTTGCGAATCCAGTCTTCTTGGGCGTGCAAAAACGCCATTGCTTCGGATTCGCGTGCGCGGGTTGGCAACGATAAAGTGACGCGACCATCCAGCCGAGACACCCGCAATGACATGCGCCGCGCGCTGGCGGTGCGGCGCAGCGTCACCTCAACAGGTGGTGATCCGGGAAGTATGGGCATCTGTCCCCCTAACCTTTTGGCGCGCAGGATGCCTGTGGGCCGGGGCGGCTGCAAGCCTGTTTGCAGCGGATGTGGTGCATTTGGGGCGCAGACCAGCGCCACCAAGCCTGCGCGCAAGTGCCGATAGGCTGCAAAAGGCTTTGACAGCCGGCCCCGCCTGTGGCAATCGACATTTTTGCCGGAAATGCGAGGCCGATCACGGACCTTGCCCGAGCCGAAGTCACAAGGGGAATATCATGCCCAAAGAAGAATGGGGCACTAAGCGCCTTTGCCCCACCACCGGGAAGCGCTTTTACGACCTGAACAAGACGCCGATTGTCAGCCCCTACACGGGCGAAGTCGTGGATATTGAAAACGCACGGCGCAAGATCACCTCGTCGGCGGCAAGTCGCCCTGCGCCTGTCAAGGATGACGAAGATGTCGTGGTTGATGATGATCTGGAAGCGGATGATGATCTGCTGGCTGTGGCCGGTGCGGATGATTCGGACGACGAAGATGATGATCTGCTGGAAGATGACAGCGATGACACCGTATCGCTGGACGATTTGGCCGACGTCAGCAACCCAGACGACGATAGTTGATTGGGTTGAGGTGGGGCGGTTCGTAAATCTGCTAAGGGTTTATGGATTATGTGATAGGATGATTTTTCCTCTTGCAGCGCCGCCCCCCCTCGCCTAAATAGCCCAAAGCACCTTGGTTTGGGTGCAAGAGTGGGGTCATAGCTCAGTTGGGAGAGCGCTTGGATGGCATTCAAGAGGTCCACGGTTCGATCCCGTGTGGCTCCACCAAATCTCAAAAAGGCCGGGCAGTTTGCCCGGCCTTTTGG
>CBDTUV010000065.1:0-11497 GCA_965363575.1 uncultured Pseudorhodobacter sp.
CAGCCTTACCTCGGGCAGCCGCACCGCGCTGGATACCGTGGCCCTGCGCGAATGGGTGGGCCGTCGCGGTGAGGCCGGGATGGTTCGCTTGCGTCTTGGTGACGGCGACGCGCTGACGGTGACCGAGACTGCCAGCTTCACGCCGGACAGCCCCGTGCTGTCTTTTGGCGCAGGCCAATGCCGCGATATGACCGCAACAGACCAGGAGCAAGGCTGATGGATATTTTGAACGCAATCGTCGCCTTTGTGAACTTTGTCGTCGTGCCTGCAACGGCTTATGGTGCGCAGTTGGCACTTGGGGCGCTGGGGGCCACGCTGGTCTATGGCATCTTGCGGTTTTCGAACTTTGCCCAAGGCGACACGATGGCCTTTGGCACCATGGTCACCATCCTGTTCACTTGGTGGCTGCAAAGCATGGGCGTGAGTTTCGGCCCCCTGCCCACCGCGCTTTTGGCGCTGCCAGTGGGGATCGCGGTGACGGCGATGCTGCTGTTGCTGACCGACCGCTTTGTCTATCGGTTTTACCGCAAACAAAAGGCGGCGCCGACCATTATGGTGATCGTATCTTTGGGTGTGATGTTCGTGATGAACGGCATCACCCGCCTGATTATCGGGGTTGAAGAACAAAACTTTGCCGATGGCGAGCGCTTTTTGATAACGGCGGGAGAGTTCAAGAAATGGACGGGCCTTGATGAAGGGTTGGCGATCAAATCCACTCAGGCCATCACCGTGATCACCGCCGTCATCGTGGTGACATGGTTATTTTGGTTTTTGCAAAAGACCCGAACGGGCAAATCAATGCGCGCCTTTTCCGATAATGAGGATCTGGCCTTGCTGTCGGGCATCAACCCAAACCGCGTGGTCAATGTGACGTGGATTATCGTCGCGGTTTTGGCGACCATTGCCGGGGTGCTGTACGGGCTTGATAAGTCGTTCAAACCCTTCACTTATTTCCAACTGTTGCTGCCGATTTTTGCTGCCGCCGTGGTGGGGGGGCTTGGCAACCCGCTTGGGGCGATTGCGGGCGGGTTTGTCGTGGCCTATTCCGAGGTGTTCGTGACCTATGCGTGGAAGAAAGTTGTCACCTATCTGGTGCCTGCCGATATGGCGCCCGACAGCCTGGTCCAGCTTTTGTCCACCGATTACAAGCTGGCGGTCAGTTTCATCATTCTGATCATCGTCTTGCTGTTTATGCCGACGGGCTTGTTTAAGGGGAAATCGTCATGAACACACGCAATCTGGTGCTGTTCGGTCTGGTGGGGGTGCTTTACCTCGGCACCGGATATTTCCAAAGCTGGAACCTTGCGCTGAACATCCTGAACCTTGGGTTGCTGTCGGCGATCATGGCGTTGGGTGTGAACATGCAATGGGGCTATGCGGGCCTGTTTAACACCGGGATCATGGGGTTTGCAGCCCTTGGCGGTTTGGCCGTGGTGCTGGTGTCGGCCCCGCCCGAGCCGGAGGGCTGGGCGCAAGGCGGCTGGGGCATTATGACCGGGTTGGCCTTTGGTCTTGCCGTAATTTCCTTTGCCACATGGATTTACAGAAAGCTGGGCAAAGGGGCGCTGCGCAATGCTGTGCTGTTTGTGGTGCTGGTTGGCGGTTTCTTTGCCTACCGTGCCATTCTGGACCCGGCGGTTGACGCGGTTGAGGCGTTTAATCCAGCCATCGCAGGCAATATCGGCGGGCTTGGCCTGCCCTCGCTGTTGGCCTGGCCGTTGGGTGGCGTTTTGGCTGCGATTGCGGCTTGGGCCATTGGGAAAATCGCGCTTGGACTGCGGTCGGATTATCTGGCGATCGCCACGCTGGGGATCGCCGAGATTGTCATCATCATCATGAAAAATGAGGATTGGATGGCGCGCGGGGTCAAGAACATGATTGGCCTGCCCCGCCCATGGCCCGTACCCTATGAGGTAGATTTGCAGCAAAATGCGGCCTTTCTTGAGTGGGCCACGCAATACGGGTTTGA
Organism: uncultured Pseudorhodobacter sp.; assembly: GCA_965363575.1. Classification (GTDB taxonomy): domain Bacteria; phylum Pseudomonadota; class Alphaproteobacteria; order Rhodobacterales; family Rhodobacteraceae; genus Pseudorhodobacter. The sequence continues at coordinate 1,970 of CBDTUV010000065.1, forward strand.
CCCGATGACCGCCTCGTCGATCCTTGTCAAAGTCCTGTATGCCATGCTGTTTGCCGTGGTGCTGTTGGTGGTGATCTGGTTGTCCGAGATGGCGCTGAAAAGCCCGTGGGGCCGGATGATGCGGTCCATCCGCGACAATGAAGTTGCCGCCGAAGCGATGGGCAAAGACGTGACCCGCCGCCATTTGCAGGTGTTCGTAATCGGCTCGGCCGTGGTGGGGTTTGCCGGGGCCATGATGACCTCGATGGACGGGCAGTTGACGCCCGGCACCTATAACCCGTTGCGCTTTACCTTTCTGATTTGGGTGATGGTGATCGTCGGTGGGTCGGGCAACAATTGGGGCGCGGTTCTGGGCGGGTTGCTGATCGGTTGGCTGTGGCTGATCGTGGAAAGCCTTGGGCCGGGGGTGATGTCGGTGCTGACCTATGGCATGGGCGAAGGCTGGTTGAAGGCCCATATGATCGACTCTGCGCAGCATATGCGGTTGTTGACGCTGGGTGTGATCTTGCTGTTGGTGCTGCGGTTCAGCCCACGCGGTTTGATCCCCGAAAAGTAAGCGCTTTGCGCGGGCGGTGGCGGGGGGCTGTTTGCCCCCCGAACGGGTTTGGCGGCTGCCAAACCCGACCCCCCAAAGGTATTTTTGCCAAGATGAAACCATGCCGGGTTTAGCTTGCGACATATTTTGTCGCAAAAGCGCATGACGGTTTTGGGTATCTTTGGTCATTCTGGACCCTAGATTTGCAGGAGATTGCCATGAAGAGCCATGCACGGGTCGTTGTTATCGGGGGCGGCGTTGTGGGCTGTTCGGTTCTTTATCACCTGACCAAACTGGGTTGGTCGGATGTGATGTTGATTGAGCGGTCGGATCTGACCTCTGGGTCGACATGGCACGCCGCTGGCGGCTTTCACACGCTGAACGGCGATACCAACATGGCGGCGCTGCAAGGCTATACCATCCGGCTTTATAAAGAGCTGGAGGCGATCACCGGCATGTCTTGCGGGTTGCACCATGTGGGCGGCATCACCTTGGCCGACAACCAAGCGCGGTTTGAAATGCTGAAGGCCGAACGCGCCAAGCACCGTTATATGGGCCTTGATACCGAGATTTTGGGGCCAGAGGAAATTCACAAGCTGACCGATGGGATGGTCAATCTGGAAGGGATCATCGGTGCTTTGTATGATCCGCTTGATGGGCATCTGGACCCGTCGGGCACAACGCACGCCTATGCACGCGCCGCGCGCATGGGCGGGGCCGAGATTGTGCTGCACAACCGCGTATTGGAAACCAACCAGACCCGCGACGGCTGGGAAGTGGTCACTGAAAAAGGCACGATCACTTGCGAACATCTGGTCAATGCTGCGGGCCTTTGGGCGCGTGAGGTTGGGGCGATGGCGGGGGTTTACCTGCCGCTGTTGCCGATGGCGCACCAGTATTTGGTCACCGATGATATCCCCGAGATTATGGACATTCTGAAATCGGGCCGCGAATTTCCGCATGTCATGGACCCCGGCGGCGAGTCGTATTTGCGCCAAGAAGGCCGGGGCCTGTGCATCGGGTTTTATGAAAAACCCTGTGAGCCGTGGTCGGTCGATGGCACGCCTTGGGGCTTTGGCCATGAGCTGTTGAATGAGCAGTTCGACAAGATCGAAGACAGCGTCACCTTTGCTTACAAGCGCTTTCCGGTGCTGGAACGCTCGGGCGTCAAGCGGGTGATCCATGGGCCGTTCACCTTTGCCCCTGATGGCAACCCGCTGATTGGCCCGGTGCAGGGCTTGCGGAACTATTGGTCGGCTTGCGCGGTTATGGCCGGGTTTTCGCAGGGTGGCGGCATGGGCCTTGCCCTTGCGCAATGGATGATTGAAGGCGAGGTTGAACGCGATCCGCGCGGCTTTGACGTTAGCCGTTTTGGCACTTGGACCACGCCGGGCTATACCGTGCCAAAGGTGATTGAAAACTACCAAATGCGGTTTTCGGTCAGCTACCCGAATGAAGAACGCCCAGCTGCGCGCCCCTTCCGCACCACGCCGATGTATGACGTGTTCGACGGCATGGGCGCCGTTTGGGGCCAGCAATTCGGGCTAGAGGTGGTGAACTACTTCGCGCTGCCGGGCGAGCCGCGATACGAGGAACCCAGCTTCAAACGCTCCAACGCGTGGGAGGCGACGCGCCAAGAGGTGATGGCCGTGCGGCAGGCAGTGGGCATCAATGAGGTGCAGAATTTTGGCAAATACCGCGTTACCGGACCAAAGGCGCGGGCTTGGCTGGACCGGATCATGGCAGGGCTTATCCCCAAACCGGGCCGCCTGTCGCTGACACCGATGCTGGCCGAAAGTGGCAAGATCATTGGTGATTTCACCGTGTCGTGCTTGTCAGATACCGAATTCCAGCTGACCGCCAGCTATGGCGCGCAAGGCTGGCATGGTCGCTGGTTTGAACAACATGCCGAGGATGGCGTGACGGTTGAAAACATCTCAGACGCGCGGTCCGGCTTTCAAATCGCAGGCCCCAATGCGCGTGAATTACTCTCGCGTGTCACCCGTGCGGATGTGTCAGCGGCGGCGTTCAAATTCATGGATGTCAAAGAAATTACCGTTGGCATGGCGAAATGCATCGTCCAGCGCGTCAGCTATACCGCCGACTTGGGGTATGAAATTTACTGCGATCACATGTCGATGCGCCATCTTTGGGACGTGCTGAACACGGCAGGACGCGACCTTGGCCTGCGCCCCTTTGGCATGCGCGCGATGATGAGCCTGCGGTTGGACAAATTCTTTGGCTCGTGGGGGCGCGAATACAGCCCGGATTATACGCCGGTTGAGACTGGTCTAGACCGCTTTATACGCTGGAACAAAGACGCCGATTGGATCGGCAAAGCGCCTGCGATGGCGGAAAAAGCGGCAGGCGCCAAACGCACGCTCTGCGCCTTTGTGGTCGATGCCAAAGATGCGGATGTGGTGGCGTGGGAGCCTGTCTGGATCGACGGCACTGTCCAAGGATATTGCACCAGCGGCGGCTTTTCGCATTTCACCCAGCAATCAGTGGCGTTGGCCTTGATCCCAACCGCGCAGGTCAAAGATGGGCTGGCGGTTGAGATTGAGATCTTGGGCGAGCGCCGCCCTGCCCGCTTGGTCACGACACCGCTGTTTGATGCAGACAGCGCGCGGATGCGGGGGTAATCCTTTGGGGTGAACGGTTGCGGGGGGCGCTGCCCCCCCTGGCCTTTCGGCCATTCCGCCCCCGGGATATTTTTGAACAGAAAAAGGGAGGAAGTGCGCGCTTCTTGCCCTTCATCTTGGTCTAAATACCTACTGTCCAACCCTCAGGTGTAGTCCGACCGGCTGAGCGAATATTTCGCCATTTTTTCATTCAGCGTTCGGCGCGGCAAGCACAGCTCATCCATCACTGCGACGATCGACCCTTTGTGCCGCCGCATCGTGTTGTCGATCAGCATTCGCTCAAACGCTTCGACATAATCTTTTAGCGGCTTGCCTTCGGTGGTCAGCGCAGGGCCAGCCGCCTCGTTATCAGCCATCAAAAGTGACGCGATAGAGCCGGAGCCACGACGATTTTGCAGCACCGCGCGTTCGGCAATGTTGACCAATTGGCGCACGTTGCCGGGCCAAGGCGCTTGCAGCAGTTGGGCTGCCTCTTGGGCGGCCACTTGCGGCGCATCGCAGCCGTATTCCTCGGCGAATTGTTCAGACAGGCGGGTGAACAATGTCAAGATATCCTCACCTCGTGCACGCAATGGAGGGCATAGGATGGTCATCGCGCCAAGTCGGTAAAACAGGTCCGGGCGCAGGATATCTTCCAGCGTTTTATCCGGCGCATGTTCATTCACAATCGCGATGATGCGGGTTTCGGGTGGGCTGCCTTGCTCATTTATCATGGTCAGCAGCCGCGATTGCAGCGAATGGCTTAGGGATTCGATGTCTTCAAGGCACAGCGTACCACCGCGCGCTTCTTCAATCAGCGGCACACCGCCTTCTTCAATCGGGCCAAACAGACGCCTTGACAGTTGATCCTCGGACCATGCCGCACAAGAGATCGTGACAAACTTTTTCGATGCCCGCGGCCCCACCGCGTGGAGAGCGTGGGCGACCAGCGTTTTGCCCGTGCCGGTTTCGCCGTCGATCAGCACATGCCCATCGGCTTGGCCCAAATCCAGAATATCCTCACGCAGTCGGTCCATTTCGGCCGAGGTGCCGATCAGCTTTTTCATCAAAACCGTCCCATCCGACAATTCCCGGCGCAACGCGCGGCTGTCGAGGGTCATCCGGCGGCTTTGCGTCGCCTTTTTGGTCAGCTCGGTCATACGGTCCGGGTTGAACGGTTTTTCAAGGAAATCATAGGCTCCGACCCGCATCGCCTCTACCGCCATTGGCACATCGCCGTGGCCGGTGATCATGATGACGGGCAAGCCGTTATCCAAACTCATCAAGCGTTTCAAAAACGCCATTCCGTCCATGCCCGGCATCCGAATATCGGTGACAACCACCCCCGGATAATCCGCCCCTATGGTCTTTAGCGCCTCTTCGGCACTGGCATAGGTTTCGGTTTCAAACCCCGAAAGGGCCAGCCACTGGCTGATTGATTGCCGCATGTCGGCTTCGTCATCGACAATCGCGACCTTCATTGCACGCGCCATATTCTACTCCGCTGCTGCCAGTTCTGTACCCAATATGGGAAGCTGCACTTCAAACACAGCCCCCCCCTGTTCACCATTGCGTGCGATCAGGCGTCCGCCCAGATCGGTCACAATGCCTGACGAAATCGCAAGGCCAAGCCCCACCCCTTCGCCAGGTTTTTTCGTGGTATAAAACGGCTCGAACATGGATTCGAGCTTATCGATCCCATGGCCATTGTCGCGCACCGTCAAATGGACAGAGTTATCGACCGTTATCTCCAAATCAATCCGCGGGTCTTTCACGTCTTTGGTGGCATCCAGCGCGTTGCGCAAAAGGTTGATGATCACCTGCTCCAACCGCAAACGGTCGGCCATGATCATCACCGGCGTGCGCGGCAGGTTGCGCGTAATCTGCACCACACGGGCCTTTAGCTGCGGCTCCATCATCGACAGCGCACTGGACAGGCTGGCGCGCACATCCACAGGTTCAAACGCCTCACCGCCCTTGCGGGCATAGGATTTCAGCTGCCGGGTGATCGCCCCCATCCGTTCAATCAGATCATCAATCCGTTGAAAGGACGACAGCGCCTCATCCGGCCGATGGCGCTGCAACAGCAACCGCGCCCCCGCCAGATAGGTTTTCATCGCGGCCAAGGGTTGGTTCAATTCATGACTTACCGCCGCCGACATTTCGCCCAGAGCCGCCAGTTTGGACGATTGCGCCAGCGTCAACTCGGCCTCAGCAAGATCTTTTTGCACCTTTTCACGCTGCGCAATTTCGCGTTTCAACCGTGCGTTCAGCAAACGCAATTCCGCGCTTTCCCGTTGAAACGACGCACTTTGTGACCACGCCCGGCGCGACAGAAAGTAAAAGGTAAAGGCCAGCAAAATCGCAAAGCCCATAATTTCCAGCGCCAGTACACCGTTCACCCGTTCGCGCACGGAATCGTAGGCGGTAAAGGTCAAAATCCGCCAGCCGCGAAACGGCACGCGCGCCTCGGTCTTCATCACGGCGGCCCCCTGCAAATAGGCATCGGGGCGGCTTTGCGTCCAATCGGTGGTGGCGCGCAGCGCGCGTTCAATGGCCGACGGCGCATCTTGCACGGCCAGCGCATCCGCCACAGACAAGCCCCGCCAGCGCGGTTCGGTTGCAAGAATAATGCGACCCTCGCTGTCGGTGACCAAAACTGCATCGGTCAACCCGGCCCAGGCCCGTTCATATTTCATCAAATCGACCGCAACGACGATCACGCCAACAAGTCGGTTGTCGGCCAGAACCGCGCGGGAATAGGTGAAATCATTGCCGCCCGACTCGCGCGGTTGCGCCGAAAACACAGTATCCTTGGTGCGCTGCGCTTCAATAAAATAAGCGGAACTGCGATGCGTGGACCCCAACAAATTGCGGTTGGTCGCCCCTACCGCGCGACCATCCTTGTCCAACAGCAAAATAGAGGCCGCGCCGATTTCGGCCTGAAAAGATATCAACCGCGCCGAGGTGCTGGAAAATTGCGCCTCATTCAGCGCGCGGATCAACTCGGGGTCGCGCGCCAGCAGCAAAGGCACGACCGAGTTGCGCTGCAATTCCGAAATCAGGTTGCCGGTATAAAGCGCAAGCCGCACTTCGGACCGATTGCGCGTGGTATCGCTGAAGCGTTCGGTCAGCCAAGAGTTGGTCACAAACACCACCGCCACCGCCGTCAAGCACAAGGCCGCAATCAGCCCGCGCATGGTCCATGACAACCGGCTTGACTGCTCTGGCGCAGGGCCAAGCATTACAGCCTTGCCGATTGTGGGCTTACCCGCTGTGGGCTTGCCCGATACCGTGTTGTTTTGATCGGTCATATCGGCAGTTTACGGCCTGCCCGCTGCGATCTCAAGCGTTTGGCATCACGCCAGCGCCAAAGCCCCGGCAACTGCGCGGAAAAGCACCGATCCATCGGTCCCGCCATGCGAAACCTCACTTGCGCGTTCCGGGTGCGGCATCATCCCCAATACGCGGCGATTGTCGGACAAAATGCCTGCGATGCGGTCCATCGACCCATTTAGATTGTCGCTATAGGTAAACGCAATCCGGTCGTCACCACGCAGCCGCTGCATCGTGTCTGCATCGGCGGTATAGTTGCCATCATGATGCGCCACGGGAAACCGCACGCGCTGCCCCAAAGTATAGCTAGATGTATAGGCGCTGTTGGTCGTGGCAACCTGCAATTCCACCGTTTTGCAAATGAACTTCAGCCCTGCGTTGCGCATCAACGCACCGGGCAGCAGCCCCATTTCGGTCAGCACCTGAAAGCCGTTGCAAATGCCCAAAACATAGCCACCCCGTGCCGCATGGGCGCGTACCGCCGCCCCAATGGGCGACTGCGCCGCAATCGCGCCGCAACGCAGATAATCGCCAAAGGAAAACCCACCCGGCACCGCCACAATATCCACGCCGTCCGGCAAGTCTGTGTCTTTGTGCCAAACGCGGGTCACATCGGCCCCGGCCTGCGCAAAGGCCACGGCAAGATCACGGTCACAATTGGACCCCGGAAAGGTAATGACAGCGGCTTTCATCCAGACGACCCCTTGGCAAATACATTTGGCCTCGTCCATAGCCCAAACCGCCGAGCGGTGCCAGCCCGAACAACACAAGCAGCCTTGTCTGCCAGAACGCCCAATGCGGCAGCGTTCCTGCCGCTTTCGCGCGCAAAATTGCCACGCCGCCCGAAAACGACCCGCAATTTCTTGAATATGTAGGCCTGACAGGTTAAAACCGCTGCATCCCGCCCTTTTGGCCCGCCGTTTTGGCCTGCCCGTTTGGCCGGTTGTTTTTTTGGAAAGCCTTTCATGTCGTTTAGTGCCAAAGCCATCGATTCCGCCAAAATGGCGCGCCCTGCGGTTGATTGCGGCGCCATCCCGCCTGAGGAATTGCTGCGTCAGGCCGAAAACGCGTCTAACTTTCTTAAGGCATTGTCGCATGAAGGGCGGTTGATGATCCTTTGCCATCTGACATCGGGTGAAAAATCGGTGACCGAGCTGGAAACCCTGCTCGGCCAGCGTCAGGCCGCAGTCAGCCAACAGCTTTCCCGCCTGCGGCTGGAAGGGTTGGTCCGCTGCCGCCGCGATGGTAAAACCATTTACTACACTTTGGCAGACGTGCGGGTGACCCGAATGATGTCGCTGATCCACGATATGTTCTGCGCCTAACTGCGCGCGCCACCGCGCCACCGCGTGGCGACCCTTTTCGCGTGCCATAACTGCCTTTCCCCGCGTCAACGGACTTGCCAAGTGGCATCTGCCTCGCCATGCTGACCGAAAGGTCAAATTTTGCCGCGCCGGATTTTGCTGCGCCGCACATAGCTTGGCCGACAAATGCGTATGCTGTGGGGGTCTATGCCGACAATTCTTGTCTCTTATGTCCATTGGGTGGAACGCTGGAACCGCCGCATTGGGCGGTTGGCGATGTATCTGCTGTTTGTGCTGATGGCGGTTCTGCTGTGGGGGGCTGTTTCGCGCGCCGTATGGGTGCCGCTGCGCTGGACCGATCAGATGGGTCAATTCATCCTTGCGGGGTATTTCATGCTGGGGGGTGCTTATGCCTTGCAGCTGGACAGTGCCGTGCGGATGGATGTGTTTTACTCCAAATGGTCGCCGCGCACCAAAGCTTTGGTCGATGCTGTGACCATCTTTGCGCTGCTGTTCTATCTTGGGGTGTTGCTCTGGGGCGGGATTGAAAGTGCCGCCTACGCGCTGGAATATGGCGAACGTAAATCCGGCCTTTGGCGGCCTTATATGGCCCCGGTAAAAATTGTGATGTGCATCGGCATTTTGATGATGCTGCTGCAATGCACGGTGTTTTTGATCCGCGATATCGCCACGCTGCGCGGGGAAAAGATCTGATGCATTATGATATGATTGCGATGCTGATGTTCGGCTCGATGCTGGTCATGTTGATGACCGGGCAGCGGATGTTTGGCATCATCGGCTTTGTCGCTGTGGTCGCGGCCCTTTTGCTTTGGGGTGACCGGGGCGGCTATGACCTTGCCTTTGCGCAAAGCATCAAGGTGATCGGCTGGTTCCCCCTGCTGACCCTGCCGATGTTCATCTTTATGGGCTATATCCTGTCGGAAAGCAGGTTGGCAGATGACCTTTACCGCATGTTCCACGTCTGGTTTGGTCCGGTTCCGGGCGGGCTTGCCATCGGGACAATCCTGCTGATGGTGCTGATTTCCGCAATGAACGGGCTGTCGGTGGCGGGCATGGCGATTGGGGCGACGATTGCGCTGCCCGAACTCCTGAAACGCAACTACGACAAACGCATGGTCACTGGGGTTATCCAAGCAGGTTCATCCCTTGGCATCCTTGTCCCGCCTTCGGTGGTCCTTGTGCTTTACGCCCTTATCGCCCGCCAATCCGTGTCGGACCTGTGGCTTGCGGGCATCGTGCCGGGGCTGCTGATGGCCGCGATGTTCATCGCCTATATCTGGATCCGCTGCAAACTGAACCCGTCGCTTGGCCCCCCCCTTGATCCAGCCGAACTTGCAACCGTCACCAAGTCCGAAAAGCGCCGCCTCCTCCTCGCGGGCCTCCTGCCCTTTGGCATATTCCTTGTGATGATGGTCCCGTTTGTCACCGGCTACACCCGCCTTGTCGAAAGCTCGGTCATCGGGGCGCTGGCCTCGGTGCTTGTGGCTATGGCCAAAGGCCGCATGACCCGGCAAGTGCTGGAAAACGCCACCCGCCAAACCCTCGCCATATCTTGCATGTTCCTCTGGATCATCCTTGCCGCCCTTGCCTTTGGCGCGGTGTTTGATGGCTTGCGCGCGGTCGATGCGATCAAAGGCCTGTTTCTTGACAACCTCGGGCTTGGCCGCTGGGAAGTCCTCATCCTGATGCAAATATCCTTCATCCTGATGGG
>CBDTUV010000066.1:0-11481 GCA_965363575.1 uncultured Pseudorhodobacter sp.
ATCAGGGCCGAGGAAAACCACTGTGGCGCGTTCCAACTGTGGCGTTCCGATATGGCTTCCAGTTTGCCGTCTGGCTGCACCCGGCGCAGCAGCCCGTAGTGTTGCACATAATCGGCCAGCAGCAATTGGCTGTGACCATAAATGCCAAGCCCCAGCCAGGCCAGTACGCCTGCCATGCCTGCCACGCCAAACGCGACTGCGAGTGATGCCAATGAAATCAGTGCATAGATCACATAGGGGTGCAGCCCCTTGCCGCCCCGCAGCAAGGTTTCGGCCCGCAGCCCGGCCCGGTAAGACCCCGCCCAAGCCCGTGGCCAAAACTGATAAAAGCTTTCATTCGCCCGTGCGGTGTTGGGGTCATCCAGACTGGCGGCATAGCGGTGATGCACCAGCCGATGCGCCGAGGCGTGGTGGCCAAAGAACATCGTCGCGTAAACCACCACACCCAAAGCATAAAGCGCGCGGTTGCCCCTATGGATCAGCTCATGCGCGCAGGGGTTGGACACTTGGCCAAACCATTGCCCGGCGGCCAAGGCCAGCAGCGCGCGTTCCCATAGCATCAGCCCGCTTGGCCCCGCAATTGCCCAAGTGACCAGCGGCAAGGCGATCAGATGCCCCAGCCCCAGCGCCACCAGCAGCGCATCGGCTGCCGGAAACTCGGCCCCTTCGGGCGCATTGGGCATGACCATGGGGACAAACTGGTCCAACAACGCGGTGAACAGCCCCATATAGGCAAACGCCAACACCACCCAAACCCCGCCAAATGGCACGGCCAGCGCCAACAGCCACAAGGGCGTCAGTGCTGCCAGTGCAAAGAGGGGCATCATGGGCATGGGTAGGTCCTTTCCGGCGCCCCATTTTTGCCATGGCAAACACGGGGTGTTGGCGCATAGCATAGCCTTGGACCTGTTATTGGAAAGTGAAATGATCCTAAATTTTTGGATGATCGCCGCTGCGGTCTGTGCTTTGGCCTATGGCCTGCGGTTTTGCTGGGCAGAGGGCGCAAGCTGGCCGCGCAGTGCCATCAAGACCAGTGCGATGGCGCTGTTGGCAGTGGCGGGTGCTGGTGGCGGGCGCGCCTGTTTTGGTTGTTTTGGGGCTTGGGCTGGGGGCCTTGGGTGACTATTTCTTGTCGCGCCCCGGTAAGGCCATGTTTTTGGCAGGGATGGCGGCGTTTGCTGTGGGGCATTTGGCCTATGCGCTTTATTTTATAGGGTTGGCCAATCCGCACAGCCTTTTCTGGCCGCTGGCTGTGGTGCTGGTCTTGCTTGCGGCCACTACCGAAATTTGGCTGGCCCCGCACACGGGCGCGCTGCGTTGGCCGGTGCGCGGCTATGTGGGTGTGATCACGCTGATGGGTCTTGCGGGTTTGGCCCAAGCGGCCCCGCTTATCTTGGTCGGGGTTGGGTTGTTTATTCTGTCGGATCTGCTGCTGGCGCTTGTGCTTTTCGTTATGCCCAAGGCCCGGTTCGCTTGGGTTTTGGCCGTCACGCTGTGGGCGACCTATTGGCTGGGGCAATTTCTGATCTTGCAAGGCGCGCTGGGCGCAATTTCGGCGGCTTAAGCCCTTTCCCTGCACGGCCGGATTGATTAGGTGGGGATAAAGCCAATTCTTCGCCAATTCCTTGGGGGGCAGCGATGTCATTTTTCAAAAAGCTTCGCGACAAGATGTTTCGGTCGTCGGATAAGATTTCTGATGGGCTGGACGCGTTGATTGCCGAGGATGTGGCTGAGGATGTCAACGCAGACGCGCCCAAAGCGCAGACTCCTGAAGGTGTGGCCCCCGAAGGTGTGGCCCCCACGCCAGAGGTAGCCAAAACTCCCGCCGCCAAAACTCCCGCCGCCAAAACCCCAACTGCCAAACCCGGTATTCTGGGGCGACTGATGGGCCAAGCCCCCGATGAGGTGAAGCGCGAATTTGACGATGCGATGCTGGAAAGCCTTGAGGAGTTGTTGATCGAGGCGGATATGGGTGTGGACACAGCGCTGCGTGTCACCGCCAATATTGCCGAGGGCCGCATGGGCAAACGGGTCAGCGCGCGCGAGATCAAACAAGCCTTGGCGGATGAGATCGGTCGGATCATGGACCCCGTGGCGCGGCCCATGCCGATCTATGCCAAGCGGCCGCAGGTGGTGTTGGTTGTGGGCGTCAATGGGTCGGGCAAAACCACGACGATTGGCAAGCTGGCCAGCCAGTTCAAAGCGGCTGGAAAGTCTGTGGTGATCGCGGCAGGCGATACGTTTCGCGCGGCGGCGGTGGAACAATTGCAAGTTTGGGGAACCCGCGCTGGTGTGCCAGTGCTGACAGCACCCGAAGGGTCGGACCCGGCCAGCCTTGCCTTTGATGCGATGACAAAGGCGCAGGAAAGTGGCGCGGATTTGTTGCTGATTGACACGGCGGGGCGTCTTCAAAACCGCGCGGATTTGATGGAGGAATTGACCAAAATTATCCGCGTGATCCGTAAAAAAGACCCCGAGGCCCCGCATAACACCTTGCTGGTTTTGGATGCGACTACAGGCCAGAACGCGATCAGTCAGGTAGAGATTTTTCGTAAACTCGCCGATGTGTCGGGGCTGGTGATGACCAAGCTGGACGGCACGGCCAAAGGCGGCGTGCTGGTGGCGCTGGCCGATAAGTTTGGCCTGCCGATCCATGCGATTGGGGTGGGCGAGCAGATTGATGACCTCGCCCCGTTTGATCCGCAAGAGTTTGCCGCAGCCCTTGTAGGCATTGATCCATGAGCTTGGGTTTGGTCCGGGTAAAACCGTGCGGTTTACAGGCACTTGACCGCGTATGAGCGATTGGATCCGCTCGCTTGAAGGCACGAGCGCGGGCCATGACCTTGCCTTGGCGCTGGCCTTGCTTGCGGCGGTTCTGCACGCCCTTTTTGGGGCTTTGCAAAAGGGTAAACATGACCCGTGGATGTCGCGCACGGCGATTGATATCAGCTATGCGTTGATCGCCGCGCCCTTTGCGTTGTTTGTCGTGCCTTGGCCGGAACCGCATATGTGGGCGATTTTTGCAGGTGCGATGGCGATTCACGCGGGCTATAAATACCTGCAAGCGATGACCTACAGCCGGGGCGCCTATACGGTAGTCTATCCGGTGGTGCGCGGGACGGGGCCGCTGTTTGCGGTGCTGGGCGCGATGGTTTTGTTTGATGAGCATTTCACCCTTGGTCAGTGGATGGGGCTTTTGGTGTTGTTGGCGGGGATCTTTGGGCTGGCGGCCTATAACCTGCGCTATGTTGTGGTCGCGCGCGAGACGCTGGTGCAGGCGCTGGGCTATGCGGTGGCGACGGGGGCGTTTGTGGCGCTTTATACGACTTATGATGCGTATGGCATCCGTGCGACCTATGATCCGTTCACCTTCCTTGCGTGGTTTTTCATGCTGGACGGGTTTTTCATGCCGCTGGTGATGCGGCGCGAATTGGCGGGTTTGACCCGAGAGGTGGCGGTGCCGCTGTTCAAGCGCGGCGTTTTGGGGGCCTTTGTTGCATTTTTCAGTTTCGGGTCCATCTTAATGGCAACCCGGTTGGACAAGGTGGGCGAGGCGGCGGTGCTGCGCGAAACTTCAACTGTTTTTGCGGCATTGATAGGTTGGTTGGTGCTGAAAGAACGGGTAACAAGGGTGCAACTGGGCCTGATGGCCCTGATCGCGGCGGGGGCCGTGATCGTGGAAATGATGGGATAAGACATGGCGGAACGAAAGATCAGTGGCGGGTTGAAGCTGCTTTTGGAACTTGGCCCGGTGGCTGCGTTTTTCATCGGCTATGTCAAGCTGAAGGGAGAGGTGTTCACCTTTGGCGGTACCGATTATGACGGGTTTATTGTGGCCACGGCGGCGTTTATTCCGCTGATATTGCTGTCGACCGGGATTTTATGGGCGCTGACGGGCAAGCTTTCGAAGATGCAAATCATGACCGTGGTTTTGGTCGTGGTTTTCGGTGGGCTGTCGGTTTGGTTGAATGATGAGCGGTTTTTCAAGATGAAACCAACCATGATTTACGCGCTTTTCGCGGCGATCCTTGGATTTGGATTGTGGCGAGGCGAATCTTATCTGAAGACCCTGATGGGGGAAGTTTTGCCCATGGAGCAGGTGGGGTGGATGATTCTGACCAAGCGATTGGTCATGTTTTTTGCCTTGCTGGCCGTGCTGAATGAGGTGGTTTGGCGCGGGTTTTCAACCGAAACTTGGGTGAATTTCAAAACCTTTGGCCTGACCGCGGCCTTGTTTTTGTTTTTCATGACGCAATCCCGGCTTTTTGCCAAATATGGAACCGAAAAAGCGGATGAAGAGGCAAAATAATCGCGCGCGGACACTTCTGTAAGCTGTTGACCTGAAACAGAATTCTCTTTTTTGTTAATCGAAAATTAACCCGCGTCCGCAGTTTGGTGGTCGCGGGTGTTGTTTTGTCTCGCCCAAATTGTCGCTGCAATTATGCCCAACTGCCGCCTGATTTTTGATCTAGTTCCAAGCCTGAGATTAGGAAGATGGAGGTCGCTATGGGCGGGCAAATCTGGATTGCCTTGCAGATTTTTGCAGCGCTTTTCACAAAAATACCGATGATTGAGGCGCGGGCCATGCTGCCCTCGGCGCTTTTGCTGATTGTTTTTCCTTTGGGAATGGTAATCTGGCCGGAACAGCCTGCGCTGGCCTTTACCCTGGCCTTTGTGCTGTGCCAAGCCATGCGGTATGCACTGCGCCCGCAACCCCTGCCGGTAGCTGGGAAGTCTGCGCGCAAACGGTGGGCGATTGTGTTTTTAACCCCCGCTACGGTCTTGTTGGGGGCCGCGCATCCGGCGGTTTTGCAGCATGTGCCTAGCGCTATTTCGGCCGTGTTTGTGTGGCTGTTTGCGATAGATTTATTGGAGCGACGCTATGCGATGGCTCGGGGTTTGTGGCCGGGCGAGATGTTTGCGCCCTATGCCCGCGAATTGACGCTAGCCATGCTGGTGTTGCATCTGAATTATATTTTGCTGAATGAAACCATAATCGAATTGGCATCGCTGGAAGCGTGGATGGTGTATTACGCGTTCTATCCAATCGTGCATCATGTACTGATGACGGCGATGTTCCGCACGGTGTTTTGGGTGACGCCAGAACCGGGGCGGGATAAGCGCTGAGGTTTGCGCCAGCGCTTTTGGCCGTAAGGGCGGTTGATGGATATTTAGAAACAGAAAAAGGGGGGCGCCGGGATGGGCGCTCCTTTTCGTTCAGGGTTTTTTGCCGAACATATTGGTTTGGGCGGTTTTGTCTTTGGCCACATCGCGGCGCAGGTCGGCGGCCAGCGCGCGGCCTGCGATGACACCAGGGCGGGCAGAGAGGGTGTCCAGCCAGCGGGCGAGGTTTGGTTTATCGTCCAGCGTTTGTTCTTGTCCTTGCCACAGCGATGCCCAACCCCAGCAACTGATGTCGGCGATAGAGAAGGCGTCGCCGGCGAGGTATTCGGTTTTGGCAAGCTGGCGGTCCATCACGCCGTAAAGCCGTGCCGTTTCATTGCGGTAGCGGGTTTTGGCATAGGGCAGGTCGTTGGGCGGGTCCATCGCGGGGGCGTATTTGAGAAAGTGGTGGGCTTGGCCCGCCATTGGTCCAAGGCCACCCATTTGCCACATCAGCCATTGGTCGACGCTGATCCGCTCGCGTTCGGTTTCGCCGTAAAACTGGCCGGTTTTGCGGGCCAGATATTGTAGGATGGCGCCGGATTCAAAGATGGAAATTGGTTCGCCGTCGGGGCCGTTTGGGTCAATGATCGCGGGCATCCGGTTGTTGGGCGCGATTTTCAGAAACGCGGGCGCGAATTGGTCGCCGGCACCGATATTGATGAGATGGAGGGTGTAGGGAAGCGCCATTTCTTCGAGCGCTATGGAGATTTTCCAACCGTTGGGGGTGGGCCAATAGTAGAGATCAATGGGGTTTTGCATCGGATGCTCCTGTCTTTAAATGCATAGAGCCTGAAAAGCGGAGAGACGGGAAGGGGCGTTGACCTTTTTGCATGGGCGGCGTATTTGGGATTGTGGCGCTTTGTTACCGGATTGCGGGCCACGTTAAATAAGCCGCTAAAGAGGAATCGGGATTTGCCCCGGCACCTTTTTTGGGTTGCCGGGTTTTTCTTTGGGCTGTTTCAAAAGCAGGGGACCACGCGAATGACGAAAGAGTGGAAAACACGCACGCAATTGGTGCATGAAGGCAGCCGCCGCAGCCAATATGGCGAAATGGCGGAGGCGATCTTTCTGACGCAGGGCTTTGTCTATGACAGTGCCGAGGCAGCGGAAGCGCGGTTTATTGAGGCGGGCGAGGACGAGTTTATCTATGCCCGCTATGGCAACCCGACGGTGCGGATGTTTGAGGACCGCATGGCCGCGATTGAAGGGACCGAGGACGCCTTTGCCACGGCAAGCGGGATGGCGGCGGTGTCGGGCGCGCTGACCTCTATGTTGAAGGCGGGAGATCATGTTGTCAGTTCCCGCGCGCTGTTTGGGTCGTGTTTGTACATTCTGGAAGAGATTTTGACGCGGTTTGGCGTGAACGTAACCTTTGTGGACGGGCCGGATTTGGCGGCTTGGGAGGCGGCTTGCGTGCCCGGTACCAAGGCGGTGTTTTTTGAGTCGATGTCGAACCCGACGCTGGAACTGATTGATATTGAAGCGGTATCTGCGATTGCCCATAAGGTTGGGGCGATTGTGGTGGTGGACAATGTGTTTGCCACGCCGATTTTCTCGCGCGCGGTGGCGCAGGGTGCGGATGTGGTGGTCTATTCCACGACCAAGCATGTGGACGGGCAGGGCCGGGCCTTGGGCGGGGTGATTTGCGGAACAAAAGCGTTTATTCGCAAGGTGGTAGAGCCGTATATGAAGCATACCGGCGGGTCGATGAGCCCGTTTACCGCGTGGATTATGCTGAACGGTATGGCGACGCTGGATTTGCGGTGCCGGGCGATGGCCGAGACTGCGGCGCGGGTTGCGGCGGCGCTGGAGGGGGATGGGGCGCTTGCCAGTGTTGTTTATCCGGGGCTGTATAGCCACCCGCAGGCGGACCTCGCGGCGCGGCAGATGGGGTCGGGCGGCACGATGTTGGCGTTTGAGATCAAGGGCGGCAAGGACGCGGCGTTCCGCTTTATGAATGCGTTGGAAATTATCAAGATTTCCAATAACCTAGGGGATGCTAAAACGATTGTAACGCATCCTTATACGACGACGCATCAGCGGTTGCCCGAGGCGCAAAAGGCAGCGCTGGGGATTGCGCCGGGGTTGATCCGGTTGTCGGTTGGGTTGGAAGATCCGGACGATTTGATCGCGGACCTGAAGGCGGGTTTGGCTGCTGTTTGAGTGGTCGATTGGCTGGGGCGCCATTGAGGCAGTCGCGTGGCGGGTTCAGACCTGCTATGCTGGACCTATATTGTTGGCCCAAATATTTGCTATTTGAGGGTCGCAACCCTAGATCGAGTTGAAAGCCCCTGGTTTGGGGTCGGAACAATGAGGAACCTGCGATGAACATTCATGCGCCAGAGGTTGATGCAGCCCCCAGCCGGGAAGAGGCCGAGGCGGCGGCGGCAGTGTTGCGCGCCTGGGCGGCAGCGGCACCTGCGGATGTGGCGCCGGGTGGGGATGCGTTGGAGGCATTGGATGTGGGGTATCCTGTGTTTTCAACGATTTACCCCGAAGATTTCAAGGTAGATGCAGGGTATAAGGCCAGCTTGCCGGATTTGCAGAACGGCCCGTCCAGCCTGATCGTTGGGGAAAAGACGCTGATCCAGCATGTCGGGATCTCAAACTTCCGGCTGCCTATTCGCTATCATACCCGAGACGGGGCCGATGTGATGCTGGAAACCAGCGTGACCGGCACGGTGAGTTTGGAAGCGGAGAAAAAGGGCATCAACATGAGCCGCATCATGCGGTCGTTCTATGTCTATGCTGAAAAATCGTTTAGCTACAAGGTGGTAGAGCGCGCGCTGGAGGATTACAAACGCGATCTGGACAGTTTTGACGCCCGGATCCAGATGCGTTTTTCCTTTCCGATGAAGATAGAGAGCCTGCGGTCGGGGCTGTCGGGTTGGCAGTATTATGACATCGCGTTGGAATTGGTCGATGTGGGCGGTCAGCGCAAAAACATCATGCACTTGGATTATGTCTATTCCAGCACCTGCCCGTGTTCGTTGGAACTGTCCGAGCATGCCCGGCGCACGCGGGGGCAGTTGGCCACGCCGCACAGCCAGCGGTCGGTCGCACGGATATCGGTTGAGTTGGTGGGCGATAAATGTCTGTGGTTTGAAGACCTTATCGATCTGGCCCGCGCAGGGGTGCCGACCGAGACGCAAGTCATGGTCAAGCGCGAGGATGAACAAGCCTTTGCCGAATTGAACGCCGCCCATCCGATTTTCGTGGAAGATGCGGCGCGCAGTTTTTGCGCAAGTTTGCAGGCCGATCCGCGCGTGGGCGATTTTAGAATCGTCGCAAGCCACCAAGAAAGCCTGCACAGCCATGATGCAGTCAGCGTGCTGACGATTGGTGAAACCTTTGCCGCGACCAGCCTTGACCCCAAGCTGTTCACGACATTGTTTCACGTCGGTTAATTTGGCCCGAAATTTGGTCAATTGACGTTTTTGCGGCACAGGATTACCGCTGTGCCTTATGATCGACATTCGCCCCGTTGCCTATGTGATCGGGCGCATCCTGATCGTCCTCGCCATTTTAATGTTGGCGCCGGCGCTGGTTGATTTGGGCGATGGTCTGCACAACGGCTTTCGCATCATGGAAGCGGCGATTATTACCGGATTTATTGGGTTTTGCGTGGTTGCCAGCACGCAAAACGCCTTGCGCGGCAACCTGTCGGTGAAACAAGCCTATCTGTTGACCACCGGAATTTGGGTTCTGGTGCCAGCCTTTGGCGCGCTGCCGTTTTGGATGGGCGAACCGCATCTGCAATTTTCGGATGCCTATTTTGAAGCAGTTTCGGGCATTACCACCACGGGCGCCACGGTGATTTACGGGTTGGATGAATTGCCCGCCGGCATGAACCTGTGGCGCGGCATGCTTAACTGGTTGGGTGGCTTGGGGATTGCGTTTATTGCGATGATCTTTTTGCCGCTGATGCGCGTGGGGGGGATGCAGTTTTTTCGCACCGAAGGCTTTGACACCTTTGGCAAAGAGCTGCCGCGCGCTGCCGATCTCGCGGTTGAATTGGCGCGGGTTTACGTGGTTTTGACGGTGGCGTGCATGGTTAGCTATGGGCTGATCGGGATGACTGCGCTGGATGCGATTGTGAACGGGGCTGCGACGATTGCGACCGGGGGCTTTTCGCCCTCAGACCAATCTTTTCAAAAATACGCAGGTGCGGGCGAATACGTCGGAACGGTATTTATGCTGTTGGGATCATTGCCTTATTTGCGCTATGTTCAACTGGTTAAAGGTGACCCAAAGCCGTTGTGGCAAGACGCGCAGGCCCGCGCCTATCTGCGGTGGTTGGCTGTGGCGGTTGGGCTGGTAACGCTTTGGCAGGTCACGCGCAGCGACATGGGGTGGGAGCCTGCCTTTCGTCAAAGCCTGTTCAACCTGACCTCGATCATGTCGAGCACGGGGTTCTTTTCCGGGTCATTCCCCGCTTGGGGCGGGTTTGTGATGATCGTGGCCTTTGTGATTGGCACGATCGGGGCCTGTTCGGGGTCATCTGCCGCGGGGCTAAGCGTGTTTCGGGTGCAGGTCGCGATGGCGGCTTTGCGCGCCCATTTGGCGCAAATCACCAGCCCCAATACAATTGCACCGGTCAAATATGACGGGCGGCGCGTGGAAAATGACGTGCTGAACGGGCTGATCCTGTTCTTTTCCGGCTATATTTTGCTGCTGGGCATGATGACTGTGGCGGTGGCGCTGACCGGGGTTGATACGGTGTCGGCGCTGTTTGCGGTTTGGACCAGCCTTGGCAATGTCGGCTATGGCTTTGGCCCGTTGGTGCTGCGCACGGGAACGTTCATTGATTTTCCGCAAGGCGCGATTGCGATTATGACCGTGGCGATGCTGCTGGGGCGGCTGGGGTTACTGGCGATTTTGGTGATCGTGCTGCCCAGCTTTTGGCGGCGTTAGACGGATGGCGCGCGGCAAAGAGTTGACAGTGGCGCTTGCGCGCTTCAAGTCTGCGGCATGATTGATCTTCGCCCTGTTGGATATGTCATTGGTCTGTTGATCGCCACGTTGGGGGCGATGATGCTGTTTCCCATGGCCTTGGATTATTTTTCGGGCGATGGAAATTGGATGGCGTTCTTGGAATCGTCGGTGCTGACCTGCCTTGTTGGCGCGCTTTTGGCCGTGTCTTGCGCCAACAGTTCCAAGCGGGGCAGCGGCATAACCCTGCGCCAAAGTTTTGCTTTGACCACCGGCACTTGGGTGATGTTGCCGCTGTTTGGCGCCTTGCCGTTCATTCTGGGTATGCCAGATGCGAGTTTTACCAACGCGGTGTTTGAGGCGGTATCCGGCATGACCACCACTGGCACCACGGTGTTTTCGGGGCTGGATAATTTGCCACCGGGTGTGAACCTGTGGCGCGGGATTTTGCAATGGCTGGGGGGCTTGGGGATCGTCATCGTGGCGTTGATCTTTTTGCCGGTGATGAAGGTCGGTGGGATGCAGTTTTTCCGGTCTGAAGGCTTTGATACGCTGGGAAAAATCTTGCCCCGCGCGCTGGATATCTCATCCGCTTTGATCCAGATTTACATCGTTTTGACGGTGGCCTGCGCTGCCGCCTATTTCGCCTTGGGGATGAGCGGTTTTGACGCTGTGGTCCATGCCTTGACCACGGTATCCACTGGCGGGTTTTCCAGTTCAGACAACTCGTTCGGCAAGTTTGAACATTCGATGGAAATGGTGGCGATTGTGTTCATGCTGCTGGCGTCGATGCCGTTTATCCGTTTTGTGCAGATGTCGCAGGGCAATTTTACCCCGATCTGGCGCGATCCGCAGGTGCGGGCCTATGTGCGCTGGAACGCCTATGCGGCCTTGGCGGTGACCGCCTATGAAATGTATCATTTTGACCGCCCGTTTCTGGAATCAATCCGCGAAAGCAGTTTCAACATTGTCTCAACCTTTTCCGGCACAGGGTTTGCGTCGGTGGACCTGTCATCTTGGGGGCCGTTTCCCTTTGTCGTGCTGATCATGGTTGGGCTGATCGGGGGGTGCACATCCTCGACCGGGTGTTCGGTCAAGGTGTTTCGGTATTTGATCTTGTTTGAGGCGATCAAGGTGCAGGTTCGGCGGTTGCACAACCCGTCTGCGATGCTGGATGTACGCTACGAAGGGCGGCGGGTCGGCAATGATGTCATCAATTCGGTCATCGTGTTTTTCACATTGTTCATTCTGACATTCGGTGTGGCGGCGGTGGCCTTGTCCCTGACCGGGCTGGAAACCAAGACCGCGTTCACCTCTGCGTGGACCGCCGTGGCCAATGTCGGCCCCGCCTTTGGCCCCGAGGTTGGGCCAACGGGCGCTGTT
>CBDTUV010000067.1:0-11474 GCA_965363575.1 uncultured Pseudorhodobacter sp.
CTTAGGCAACGATTTCGCGCGGGATGATAAAGTCCAGCACAGCACCTGTACCAAAGGTGACATCCTTCCAATCGTCGACCGAAAAGTCGACCACAAGCGTGGCGCCGGTTGGATAGCGTTGAAACTCGGGGTTCACCGGCGCGCGGGTCACCAAACGGGCGGCGAATTCTGCAATGCCGGGGTTATGCCCGATCAACATCACCGTATCCGCAGTTGCATGGCGCAGCACGGCCAGCATCACATCTGGCCCGGCCTGATACAGCGCAGGCTTTAGGTCCAACGCGGGCGAACCTTGCAGGGCAGGCGCCATGCCGGAAAAGGTTGTGCGGGTGCGAATGGCATCCGAGCACAGCACTTGCCCCGGCACATAGCCGCGCGAGGCAAGCCATTGGCCAAGGTCAGCGGCGGCCATCTTGCCACGCTCATTCAGCGGGCGGTCATGGTCGGGGGTCAGCGGGTCATCCCAGCTGGATTTGGCGTGTCGTGTAAGGATTAGGCGTTTGGTCATTTGTGAAATTGCCTCATGTGATAGGCCGACTGTTCTGGCAGTCTTGCATAGGCTTGGGAGATTGGGCAAGCGCGGCGATTGCCACACCCGTTATTCATGCAATTTACCCCGGCTGGGCTGTCGAGATAGGCGTGGCAGGCCGGCAAATCATAGCCTTGGGCTGTCAAAGCGGCGGTGGGGCAGGCGGTAAGGCAGGGTTTTTCAGCGCAAGTATCGCAAGGCTTGGCGGGCGGGGGTGGCAAGGCTATGGCATGTTTCAGCGCCAACGCCCCGCGATAGGAGGCAAACAGCCCCATCTTGTCATGCACGAGCAGGCGCACCGGGCTGTCCCACGCGCGCCCTGACCGCAGCGCCCATTGGTAAAACGGGTGCCATGGCGGGCCACCAAAGGGAAAGACCGCTTCGGCGGAAAGGGTACAGGCCACTTGCCCGATCACGCGGCGCGACCAACGGTCAACCGGGTCCGGGTCGCCGCTGGTCCATTCAGGCTGCTGGTTCAGATGCGGCCAAAACCCCGGCTCATCCGGACCAATCAGCAGCAAGGTTTGGGTGCCTTGCGGCAAAGCCGCGTCATCTTGCGCCAAAAACCCGCCCATGACCGCAAGGTGATGCGGTTTCAGGAGCGCGGTAATTGAGGCAAGGTCGGTCATTCGTCGCGGGGTTTGACCCGTGGTTCAACGCTGGCCGAGCGAATAAGGGAGCCTGCGCCATGATCGGTGAAAAGTTCCAGCAGGCAAGCGTTCTGGATACGGCCGTCGAGGATAACAACCGCGCGCACGCCTTGCTCAATCGCCATCAAGGCGGTTTCGGTTTTTGGGATCATGCCGCCTGCAATAACGCCTTTGGTCGTCAAATCGCGGACCTCTTCAGGGGTAAGCTGGGTGATAACCTCGCCATCCGCGTTTTTCACGCCGGACACATCGGTCAGCAATAACAAGCGGTCAGCCTTGAGCGCGCCTGCGATGGCGCCGGCTGCCGTGTCGCCGTTCACGTTAAAGGTTTCGCCATTGTCACCGGGGGCGACGGGGGCCACGACAGGAATGATGCCTGCGTTGAACATATCGCGCAGAACCTGCACGCGCATGTCGCGCGGACGACCGACAAAGCCCAATTCGGGGTCGTCATAATCGCAGACCATCAAATCGTCATCCTTGCCGGAAATCCCGACAGCCCGGCCACCCGCATCATTGATCGCCTGCACAATCCGCTTGTTGACAAGGCCCGACAGCACCATTTCGACCACTTCGACTGTGGCGGCGTCAGTCACGCGCTTGCCGCGGATAAATTCCGATTTGATGCCCAGTTTGCCCAGCAGACTGTTGATCATTGGCCCACCGCCATGCACCACGACCGGGTTAAGGCCGACCTGCCGCATAAAGACGATGTCTTGGGCGAACTCTTCCATCGCCTCGCGGTCGCCCATGGCGTTGCCACCAAATTTGACGACGACAATCGCGCCGGAATAGCGCTGCAAATAGGGCAGCGCTTCGTTCAAGGTGCGGGCGGTGGCGATAGAATCACGCATATTGACTAACTGCTTTTTCATGATTGGGTTCCTATTGGACATCCCTTTGCTAACGGCTTTGATCGCGGCTGCCAAGAGCAAGTGGTAGGGCTTGCGCGTGGTCGTGATATGCCTAGGGTGAAGGCTTGGTCGCAAAAAGGGCAGCACAATGGCAGAGCAAAAAACGCTGGTGTTGACGGGGGCAAGCCGAGGAATCGGGCATGCCACGGTCAAACGGTTTTCCGCCGAAGGCTGGCGGGTGTTGACCTGTTCGCGTCAAGCGTTCGACCCGCGATGCCCTTGGCCGGGGGGTGAGGAAAACCATATTCAGATTGACCTTGCCGACCCGAATAAAACCATCGCCGCGATTGAGGTGATCAAGGAAAAGACTAACGGGCGGTTGGATGCGCTGGTCAACAACGCGGGGATTTCGCCGAAAGGGCCAAGTGGCAAGCGGTTGAATACGTTTGAAACTGATTTGCGGACGTGGGGGCAAGTGTTTCATGTCAATTTCTTTGCATCGGTGATTTTGGCGCGCGGATTGCAGGCGGAACTGGTTGCGGCCAAGGGCGCGATTGTGAATGTCACCTCGATTGCGGGGGTGCGGGTGCATCCGTTTGCAGGGGCGGCCTATGCGACATCAAAGGCGGCGCTGGCGGCGTTGACCCGCGAGATGGCGCATGATTTTGGCCCTTTGGGCGTGCGGGTTAACGCGATTGCGCCGGGCGAAGTGGAAACCGCGATTTTAAGCCCCGGTACGGATAAGATTGTTGATCAACTGCCGCTGCGCAGGCTTGGCCAACCGTCGGAAGTGGCAGATGCGATTTGGTTCCTATGCTCACCCCAATCCAGCTATATCTCGGGGACTGAGATAGAGGTGAATGGGGCGCAGCATGTATAAGCGTTGTTTGTAGGCGATTATTCCAACGTCGCGATGGTGGCGCGCAGGGTTTCGATGCCATGGCCTTTTTCTGACGATGTCACGATCAATTCGGGGTAGGCGGCGGGATGTTTGGACAAGGCTTCGCGCGTTTGGGCGATGTTTTTGTCCAGCTCAACCTTGCTGATCTTGTCGGCCTTGGTCATTACCGCTTGAAAAGTCACGGCTGAGCGGTCGAGAAGGTCCATGATTTCGGCGTCCACCGATTTCACGCCGTGGCGCGAATCGATCAGGACAAAGGCACGGCGCAAGGTTTGGCGGCCCGAGAGATAGCTTTTCAACAAAGCTTGCCATTTGGCGACGATGGCAATGGGCGCCTCGGCATAGCCGTAACCGGGAAGGTCGACCATATAGCGGGCATCGCCTAGGGCAAAATAGTTGATCTCTTGCGTGCGGCCAGGGGTGTTGGACGCGCGTGCAAGGCTTTTGCGGCCCGTCAAAGCATTGATCAGGCTGGATTTACCGACGTTTGAGCGCCCGGCAAAGCACACCTCAATCCGGTCGGCGGGGGGCATGCCGGACATGGCAACCACACCTTTGACGAAATCAACCGGACCTGCGAACAAAAGCCGCCCCGCCTCGCGCGCCGGAAAGTCAGGCTCTGGGGCCAATGGAAAGGGCAAGGTGGTCACAAAACTGTTCCTTCATCATTAACGGCAATCGTACCGCCGGTTTTCACCACGGCATAGACGCCAAAATCTTGGTGGCCAAGGGCGGCCTGAAGCGCACCGAGGGTATCCACATCAACGCGCCCATTTTCGGGGTTGGTCATGGTCGCACGGCAGCGGGTGATGCGTTCTTTTATGGTCAAAACCGCGTTACCAATCTTAATATCGCGGCCGATCCAGTCAAATTCGGCAAAGGCCGCTGGGCCATTCAGCCACAGATTGCCGCGAAACCGGTCGGGCGACAAAGGCTGGCCCACCAGCGCAGACAGGGCGTCAAGCGAGCTGTGCGACAAGATCGAGATAGACGGGAAGGGGCTGTCGGTCATCCCTTGGGCCGCGGTCACTATATGGGTCGGCGTGGCGCGGTCTTTGGGCGACAAAGGTGCGAGCCAATCTAGGAAAGCAGGCAGATCGTTCGGGTCATCGGGGCGAAAGGTCAGATCGGGCCTGTCCGGGTGGTGCAGGGTGACCTGATCACCCGCCAGTTCGGCCGTGATCGCCATAAGCTGCGGGGCCTTGGCACCACGGTGAAAATTGTTGCAAGGGTTCCAGCCGGGCACGAGCTTCGCCGCCTCATGTGCGACGGCCCAACGCCGATCATCGGGCAAGCAAGCGCCCGCCGAAAGCAGAACGGACGCGAGATCTTCGCGTCCGTGTGCCTTGATGGGATGTCGGCAAATCCGGGTCAGCCGCATCTTTACTTTTTCCCGGACTTTTTGGTCGCCACAGGTTTTGGCGGCGGTTTTCGGGTAAAGCCTGCTTTGATATTGCCAAAGATGTCAGGTTTGTGGCCATGGCTCAGCATAATCAGGTACTGCTGCGTAAAGGTGATGATGTTGTTGGTGATCCAGTAAACCACCAGCCCGCTTGCAAAACTGCCCAGCATGAACATGAACACCCAAGGCATCCAGGCGAAAATCATCGCTTGGGTCGCGTCGGTCGGTGTTGGGTTCAGTTTTTGCTGCAACCACATCGAAATGCCCAAAAGAATGGGCAAAACGCCGATAAACACTGTCGCCATCAGGGTATGTGGTTCAGGCGCGGCCCAAGGCAAGGCACCAAACAGGTTGAAAAGAGATGAGGTATCGCGGGCAGACAGGTCAGTCAGCCAGCCAAAGAACGGTGCGTGGCGCAATTCCAGCGTGACGAAAATCACCTTATAGAGCGAGAAAAAGATTGGGATCTGGATAAGGATCGGCAAACAGCCAGCGGCCGGATTGACCTTTTTTTCCTTATACAGCGTCATCATCTCTTTTTGGAGCTTTTGCTTGTCGTCGCCTGCGCGCTCTTTCAGCTCTTCCATTTCCGGCTGCAGCTCTTTCATCCGCGCCATCGAGACGTAGGATTTATACGCAAGCGGGAGGACCAAAGCCTTAAGCAAGAAGGTGAGGGCGATGATCGCAAGGCCCATGTTGCCGATGATCGCGTGCAGCCAGTGCAAAACGGCAAAAATCGGCTTGGTAAAGAAGAAGAACCAACCCCAGTCGATTGCATCAACAAAACCGGCAATGCCATCGTCGTCTTGGTAGGTGCGCAGGGTTTCCCATTCTTTCGCGCCGGCAAACAAGCGCGATGACGCAGCAGCCGTGGCACCCGCCGCAATTGTGATCACGGGTTCGCGGGTTTCTGTTTGGAAAATATCAGCACTTGGCACGTATTTGATGACCGAGGTGAAGGGCTTGCCTTGCTCGGGGATCAAAGCCGTCATCCAGTACTTGCTGGTAAAACCGACCCAACCATCGGTCGCCGCCTCACGCACTTCGGCCAGCGCGCCTTCGCGCTCCACGAGCGGCAGCTTGGTCGCGTCTTTGTATTTCACTTCTTCCAGCGTGCCATCAACGCGCGACACCACACCTTCATGGCTCAGGTAAAAGCCTTCAAGATCGGGAGGTGTGCCATGGCGCGCGACGATGCCATAAGGCGACAGGCTTACGTCGGCGCCGCTTTGGTTGGTCACGCTTTGCGCGATGGTGAACATGTAGCGATTGTCGATTGAAACAACGCGTTGAAAAATAAGGCCTTTGCCGTTGTCCCATTGCAGGGTGACGGGCGTTTCGGGGGAGAGGCTGTTTGTGCCAACCTGCGTCCAAAGGGTATTCGCGCCGGGCACGTCCTCAAACCCCAGTGCGCCTGCGGGGGTCCAGCCGAAAAGCGCGTAATAGGGATGCTCTTCGCCAACCGGCGACAGCAAGGTCACGATGCCAGAGTTGGGATCAATAGTTTTGGTGTAGGATTTCATCGAAAGGTCGTCGATGCGGCCACCCAGCAAGGAAATCGTGCCTTTAAGGCGCGGCGTGTCGATGGCCAACCGGGGGGCTTCGGACCGTTCCGCTTGTTCCGTCGCGTCTGTGCTTGCCGCGGCCAAGGCGGGCGGGCTGACAGCTTCGCTCGTTGTAGCGACAACGACTGGCGCGTTCGGATCTACCGCCACGTCTTCGGGTGGGAATAAGACGAACCACACCAGGATCACAAGGAAACTGAGGACTGTCGCGAGGATGAGATTTTTGTTTTGATCGTCCATCTGGGACTTACACCGTTCCTGTTCAGGTTCAGCGTGGTTCAACGATAGGGGGGCCGAAAGGTCAAGGCCTTTTCCCCGGTTTTGGCGGTTTGGTGACGGAATAGGCGAGCAAATCTTGGCAGAGTTGGTGTGCTGCGCGGATTGGTGCGGCGAATCGCATCAGCGGTGGTCCATAGGTGTGGCCTTGCCGAATATCAGTCAATTGGCATCAGCGTGCGCGGCTGCCAATTTTGGGCAAGGTTGAGCGGCGCGCGTGCTGCTCAATTATCCATCTTTGCGTCTCTTCAAACGGCATCGGGCGGGCAAAGAGAAAGCCTTGCACATGGCCGCACCCAAGTTGCGCCAGCATCGCGTGCTCGCCGCGGGTTTCGACGCCTTCGGCGAGGGTCTCGAGGTCCATACGTTCGGCCAAGGACAAGATGCCGGACACAAGTTTTTGTTGTTCGCGGTCCTCATCAACCTTGGTCACAAAACTGCGGTCAATTTTAATGCGCCGCACCGCAAAGCGGCGGATATTGGTGATTGACGCATGACCCGTCCCGAAATCATCCAGATCAATACCGCAGCCCATTTTTGCCAGCGCCGAGATGTTGTGAACGATCACGTCATTGTCCGTTTCAGCGATAACGGTTTCCAGAATTTCAACGCAGAGCCGGTCTGGCGTCAGGCCAAAGCGGTCCAGCTCCCACTTCAGCTTCTCGGCCAAACGCGGATTACGCAATTCGGCGGATGAAAAATTAACCCCAACATTCGGCACGCGCAGACCTGCTTTATCCCAGCGGACCAAGGCGGCCAGCGCGTGGTAGAGCATCACTTCGCCCAAGCGTTCAGAGAGGCCCGCCTCTTCAATCGCGGGTAAAAATTCGGCCGGCGAAATGGTGCCGCGTTCGGCGTGATGCCAACGCGCCAGCGCTTCAAAGCCGGAAATTGCCCCTGTGTCCGTACATATTTGGGGTTGGAAATGCGGGCGGATATGGCCTTCGTCGAGTGCTGTTTCCAATTCTCCGCGCAAGGCGTCGCGGTCAGCCCGTTTGCGCGACATGCCCGACACATAGGCCCGAATAGCGCCGGGACCGTTGCGCTGTGCCTCATCCGCGGCCACTTGGGCGGCATCGAGCAAGGACGCCCCAGTGGGCAGCGGTGATTTTGGCCCCAGACAGAACCCGATGGAGCAAGTGATATAAAGGCGCGCGGCATCAATGCTGATTGGATTGGCCAAGGCCGATTGCAGCCTTGTGGCAACTTGAATCATACCTTCAAGGTCAACGCGCCGCAGCGGCGCCAAAGCAACAGCAAACCCACCGCCTTCAAGCCGCGCGACGGTATCGCCTTCGCGCAGGGCAGAACACAGGCGTTCGGCGCTGCGCGACAACACCTCTGTCTGAACAGCACGGCCGTGGCGGTCCAGCAAGACATCGGCATCATCAAATAGAATGACAAAACAAGCGGTCGTTTTTCCAGTTACAGGCGCATCCCGCAAGGTTATTTCAAGTGATTGAGTGATGTGTGACCGAAGCGCCAAACCAGAAAGCGAATCGGGTATTGCGGCAAAGGTCGTATCAGCGCGACGAAATGCGCCTGCAAAAACAAATAAAAGCGGCAAGCCAAGCGCGGTCATCATCATTATCGCCTCACCCCCGACCCAAAAGGCGACCAATGACACGGCAGGCAAGAACACCAAAAGTTCGGGACGGCGCAAATGGCGGCCAAAGTCTTTGGTAAACCGAGGTTTTTCGGCAGTGTCAGGCGCTTTGTGCGGTCCTTGCATCACATATCCCTTTAATCGCGCAAGAGCAGAGTGGCCCTTGGTTGGGATGACGCTAAGGATGCAAAGTCATTGGGAGGTTAACGCGCGCGAGGAAGTTGTGGATAATTCGAAATAAAATGAAGATGTTTGCCTTCAGCGCGGTCTGAAGACCAGAAACGACGCTATATTCAGTCAGCATCGGGCTTGGATTTGGGCACCGGATCATAGCCAGAGCCACCCCAAGGGTGACAGCGGCACAGGCGATGCGCTGTGAGATAGCCACCCTTTAACCCTCCATGTTTTTCCAAAGCCTCCATCGCATAGGCGGAACAGGTTGGTTGAAACCGGCAGCCGTGACCGACCCAAGGGCTGAGAAACAGGCGGTAAGCGCGAATGGGCAGGGCGAGGATGTGGGCCAAGGGGGTCACTTGCGTGCCCCATCAGTTTGGCTGTGGATGCGGGCCAAGGCGGTGGCCAGATCGGACAAGAGTAAGGCATAGGGGCGGTCAATCGTGGCACCGGGGCGGCCGACGAGCACATAGTCCCAACCGGGATGCCCACCCGTGGTCAAAACCGCGCGGGCCAGTTCGCGCAAGCGGCGTTTGGCCCGATTGCGCGCCACGGCATTGCCGATCTTCTTGGAACAGGTAAAGCCCACGCGCACCGCCGGGCTACCATCATTGCGGGCGCGGGCCTGTAGCAAGAGGCCTTGCGCACCCTGACGGCGGGCCGAGGCTGCGCGCAAAAAATCGGCGCGGTGCTGCAACACCTGCAATTTAGGGGCCGGGCCAAGGGTCGAGGGTACGCAAAGGGAAACCGCCGGGGGCTGCTTGGGGGGGGCATCGCTGCCTTGTCCCTGTGCCTCCGGCGGTGTCATGTTAGCAGTCCTTTAAAAAGCAGGGCATAAAAACAGCCCCGGCCAATCAGGCCGAAAGCTTTTTACGGCCTTTGGCGCGGCGCAAGTTCAAAATATTGCGTCCTGCCTTGGTTGCCATACGAAGGCGAAAGCCGTGGCGCCGCGCGCGGACCAGGTTCGACGGTTGAAAAGTACGCTTCATCGCGGATCTCCATCACTTATGCGACTGCGGTCTACTCGGGCGGGATTCGCCACAAACCAACCGGTCGTGTCTATTCGAAGCCCGTCCTTTACGCATCCCTTTGGACCAAGTCAATTCACGCAGGGCGAAAATCCTGCAACATTTCACGCTTATTCGCAGTTATGCCGCAGGGGTTCCCCGCGCAAATGTTTCAATAGGGCGGATTTTGGCACCAAATCCGTCACCGCAGATCAAGGCCGCGTGAACAGGGTGCCATCTGTGCGACCTTTGCCACAGTTTTAGGATAGGTCCAAGAAAAGACGCCAAGCGGAGAAAGTGATGCCGACGATGACCCTTAAAGACAAAGACGAAGGCGCGCCCAAATCAGGCCTGGCCCAAAAGCTGCCTATTCTGGTGATTCTGGCCGTGGCAGCAGCAGGGGCTTTCTTTTTGCGCGATCAAATCAGCTTTGCGGCCTTGGCCGAGAATCGTGAGGCGTTGATAGCCTTTCGCGATGCCAATTATGGTTTGGCGGTGCTGGCCTTTGTGGCGGCCTATACCGCGATTGTTGGGTTTTCGCTGCCGGGGGCGACGATTGCCACGCTGACGGGCGGGTTTTTGTTTGGCACCTTTCCGGGCGTGTTTTTCAACGTGACGGGGGCCACCTTGGGCGCGATTGCCATCTTTATGGCGGCGCGCAGCGGGTTTGGCGCAAGGTTTGCGGAAAAGATTGAAGGCAAAGGCGGGGCGGTGGCCAAGCTGCAGGCGGGCTTGCGCGAAAATGAATGGTCGGTGTTGTTTTTGATGCGGCTGGTGCCTGCGGTGCCGTTCTTTTTGGCCAATCTTATCCCCGCCTTTGTTGGAACGAAGCTGTCGCGCTTTGCGATTTCAACCTTTCTGGGCATTTTGCCGGGCGCGCTGGTTTATACCTCGGTGGGGGCGGGTTTGGGTGAAGTGTTCGCACGCGGTGAGACGCCGGACCTGTCGATCATCTTTGCACCGCATATTTTGGGGCCGATTTTGGGGCTGGCGGCGTTGTCAGCGCTGCCCATCATTTTGAAATTACTGCGTAAAAAGGCGGATTGAGCAATGGAAACCATCACCACAGATATTTGCATTATCGGGGCCGGGTCAGGCGGGCTGTCGATTGCGGCAGGGGCTGTGCAAATGGGCGCGCGCGTTGTGCTGATTGAGGCGGGCGAGATGGGTGGCGATTGTCTGAATGCCGGCTGTGTGCCGTCCAAAGCGCTGATTGCTGCGGCAAAGCACGCGCATGCTATGACAACGGGTGCCGAGTTCGGGATTACCCCGGTGGTGCCGCAGATCGATTTTGCCAAGGTAAAGGACCATGTGGCGGATGTGATTGCGGGGATTGCCCCTGTCGACAGCCAAGAACGGTTTGAAGGTTTGGGCGTGCGCGTTATCCGGGAATGGGCCAAATTTACCGGCCCGGATGAGGTGACAGCAGGTCAATACCGCATCAAAGCCCGGCGCTATGTGGTGGCCACAGGATCGCGCCCGTTTGTGCCGCCGATTCCCGGAATTGAGACTGTGCCCTACCTGACCAATGAAACGATTTTTGCCCAACGTGAGCGGCCTGCGCATTTAGTCGTTATTGGCGGGGGACCGATTGGGATGGAAATGGCGCAAGCGCACCGCCGTTTGGGCTGTGCGGTGACGGTGATTGAGGGTGCCAAGGCCTTTGGTCGTGATGATCCCGAGGCGGCAAGCGTGATCTTGGCCAAAATGCGCGGTGAAGGGGTTGAGGTTTTGGAAGAGGCCCCGGTGGTGCGCGTGGGCGGTGCGGAAGGTGCGATTGAAGTTGAGATCAAGGATGGTCGCATTGTCACAGGGACGCATTTGCTGATGGCCGTGGGGCGGCAAGTGTCGCTGGACGGCTTGGGGCTAGAGGTAGCGGGGGTAGAGCATACGCGCAAAGGCGTGACGGTGGGCGCTGATTTGCGGTCAAGCAACCGCAAGGTCTATGCCGTGGGGGATGCGGCTGGCGGGCTACAATTTACCCATGTGGCAGGGTATCATGCGGGGATTGTTATTCGCCAAATGCTGTTTGGCCTGCCGTCCAAGGCGAGCACGGCCCATATCCCTTGGGCGACCTATACCGACCCGGAACTGGCGCAGGTTGGCCCGACCGAGGCCGAGGCGCGCAAAACCTACGGCGATGCGGTGAAGGTGGTGCGTTTTGATTATGCCGAAAATGATCGCGCGCAGACCGAGCGCAAAACCGAAGGGTTGATCAAGGTTATGGTGGTCAAAGGGCGGCCTGTCGGGGTGACGATCGCTGGCGCGCAGGCGGGGGAGTTGATCGGCCTTTGGGCGCTGGCGATTGCGGCAAAGCTGAAGATGGGGGCGATTGCCGGGTCGGTTTTGCCCTATCCCACTTTGGGAGAAGTTTCAAAACGTGCAGCAGGAGCCTATTTTTCACCGAGATTGTTTGATAATCCAATGATTAAGCGCATCGTGGGGCTGGTGCAACGCATCGTGCCGTAAGGGTGATCTTGCTACAAAGCGCCGGGAGGGCTGTCTGCCCT
>CBDTUV010000068.1:0-11422 GCA_965363575.1 uncultured Pseudorhodobacter sp.
GCCACGCCACGCCACGCCCGTGTTTCGGCACACCGCCATGGTCGCTGTCCCAGACTGAGGTCAGGTTGCCCGCATTGCGCGAAAGCAAGCTGGGGGGTTGGGCATCATCGGGGTTAAACAGGACATAATCCACGCCATAGCGAAACGCGTTTTCAACCGCCCCGCGCCTGCCGTGAAAGGTTTCCCCCGCGATATGTTCAACGCGTGTCATGCAGCGACCTGCAACTGACGGGCGCGCAATGCCTCGACCACATCTACCGCACTGGCAAACCCATCCTCGTGGAACCCGTTGCGCATCCACGCGCCACAAAACCATGTGCCATTCGTGCCGTTTTCGGCCTTCAAGGTCTTTTGCGCGGCCAAGGCTGCAAGGTCATAAACCGGATGGCGGAAGGTGATCTGATCGTGGATCAGCTCTTCTTTAATCGGCTTATTCGCGTTCAGCGTCACAAACAGCGGGTCATCCATCGGGATGGGTTGCAGCGAATTCATCCAATAGGTCAGGTCAATCCGGTCAGGCCGTGGCCCCGCCCCTTCAACATAAACCCAAGACGCCCAAGCTGCCCGGCGTTTGGGCATCATCGTAATGTCAGAATGCAAAACCACATCATTGGGCTGATATTTAATCGCCCCCAATTGCGCCGCCTCGGTCGGTGTCGGGTCAGCCAGCAGGCGCAAAGTATCGTCGGAATGGGTGGCAAAGACCACCTCGTCAAACCGCTCCCACTCTCCGCCTTGGGCACGCACCCATGCCGCCCCCGGTTCACGCCGCACGGCGGCCACGGGCGCACCCAAACGCAAATCCACCCCGGCCTGTTCCAACGCGGCCTGCACCCGGCGGACATATTCAATCGACCCGCCTTGCACCGTGTACCACTGATGCTGCCCGGTCACGCCCAACAGCGCGTGGTTTTTGAAAAAATCTATCATCGCGCGGGCAGGGAAATCCAAGATCCCCTCAGTCGGCGTAGACCAAATTGCCCCCGACAAAGGCAGCAAATAGTAATCGCGGAACCAATCGCCCGCGCCCAGTTTTTCCAGCAAATCGCGGATCGTCATCTCGCCATTGCCCGCCAGCGTTTCGGCCTGCGCATTGAACCGCATAATATCGCGCAGCATGCCCCAATAGCGTGGGTTCACTATATTGCTTTTTTGCGCGATCAATCCTTGCCAGTCGCGAAACCCATATTCAAACTGCCCCCCCCCGATAGACGCCCCAAAGCTCATGTCGCTTTTCGCTGTTGGCACGCCCAGCTTGTTAAACAGCCCCACAAGGTTGGGGTAATTCACATGGTTGAACACGATAAACCCGGTGTCCACAGGCTGATCACCGCGCTTGCCCGCAATCACCGTGCGCGCATGTCCGCCGAGCCGTTTTTCAGCCTCAAACAGCACGATTTGATGATCCGAACACAGCAAATGCGCCGCCGCCATGCCTGAAATCCCGCCACCAATCACAGCAATTTTGCGGGTCGCAGGCCCTGTGGTCTCAAACGGCATATAGCATTTTCCTTTGGGTTTAACGACAGATTAGGTCGCGGTCTTGGTTCGCACTGGTTGAATTGACTACGGGGGGACCACAAAACTGGATCACTTTGCACCGCAGGCTAGGGCGATCATAAAAACCTTGGCACCATCTCAATTAATTTGGTCGCCCAAGTGATCCAAATGCACGGCATCGGCGTAAATCCCCTATGATAAACGCAATGACACATCAAAAATCGGATGCACGCCGCCTGCCACAGCCCTATGCTGCGCGGGGTGCTGTTGATTTGCAGCACCGGAAAGGGCTGTCTGTGTCGGATGAGGCTGTGCAAGATGACTGGGGCGCGTTGATCCTTCGGGTCCGCGACCACAAAGACAAAGACGCCTTTGCGGCGATTTTTCGGCATTTCGCCCCGCGTATCAAAGGGTTCTTGATGAAATCCGGCGCCAGCGCCAGCTTGGCCGAGGAATGCGCCCAAGATGTCATGGCCACGCTGTGGCAAAAATCGCATTTGTTTGACCCGACCCGCGCCTCGGCCGCCACTTGGGTCTTTACCATCGCCCGCAACCGCCGCATCGACGCCTTGCGCAAATCGCGCCGACCCGAGCCTGAGGATTTGCCTTGGGGAGCACAGGCCGAACCCGACCAGCATGACGCGCTGGAGCTGTCGCAAGACACCGACCGCTTGGCCGAAGCCATGGCGCTTTTGCCCGAAAAGCAACGCGAGTTGATTGAGCGTGCCTACTTCTCCGACCTGTCCCACAGCGAAATCGCCACTGAGACCGGCTTGCCGCTTGGCACGATCAAATCCCGTATTCGGCTGGCGCTAGAGCGTCTTCGCCATAAGATGAGCTGAAAGAATATCCTATGAACATCCGTCACCACATCTCTGACCAACTTTTGATGGCCTACTCCTCCGGCCAATTGCCCGAAGCGTTCAGCCTCGTGCTGGCGGTGCATTTGTCGCTGTGTGATGATTGCAAAGCGCGGTTGGGGGCGTTTGACGCGGTTGGTGGCGTGTTGTTGGGCGACTGCGATGCGGTGGCCATGGCGGGCGACAGTTTCGCTGCAACCATGGCCAAACTGGCACAGCCAATCCCCGCTGTACCGCGCCGCCATGGCACCAAAACAATGCCAGCGCCGTTGATGGACTATGTTGGCGGTGATTTGTCGGCGGTGAAGTGGCGATCACTCGGGATGGGCGTGCGTCAAGCGATTTTGCCCACCGACAAAACCGCCAGCGCGCGGCTTTTGTATATCCCCGCAGGCCAAAACGTCCCCGACCACGGCCACCGCGGCACCGAACTGACCTTGGTGCTGCAAGGCGCGTTTCGGGATGAAACCGACCGTTTCGGCCCCGGTGATCTGGAAATTGCCAATGAAGACCTGAATCACCAGCCTGTGGCCGAGGCGGGCGAGGACTGTATTTGCCTAGCCGCCACCGATGCGCCGCTGCGGTTCAACGCGCTGTTGCCACGCCTTGCGCAGCCGTTTTTTCGCATCTAAAGCGTTTTAGGTATTTTTGCCAAGATGAAGGGACAGGATGGTCGCAGCTTTGCAACCGTCAAAAGTCGATCGCAATCCCCTTCTTTTCCCAATCGCCATAGCGCACGGGTTCTGGCCCATCGCGCCCGCCCAATTCGGTTGGCAAAGGTTGCTCGGCCTCAGCACGCTTGCGGCGTTCAGCGGCCTCGGCCAAGGCGCGAACGGCTGCGGGGGGCAAATCCGGGGCTTTGTCATCTGGTGCCATGATACGGGCTTCCCATAATACGACCTTCCTTGTCTGGACATTGTCTTTGATATAGGCGGCAAGGAACCGGCAGGCAACTGCGACAGTTTAGGGGCGGCAGAATGGCAGTGGATGGAACAGCGGCACGCAGCGCGGCGGTCACGCTTTTGGGTGCGGTTCTGGACGAAGGCCAGCAACTCAGCCAAGCGATTGATGCCGAGGGTGGCCCGCTGGCCAAACTCCCGCCCTCCGAACGCGCGCGCGCGCAGCGGTTGGTGCTGACTACGCTGCGCCATATCGAACAAGCTGACCGCATTCTTAAACCATACCTGCGCAAATCCCCGCCCGATTATGTGCTGAACGCGCTACGGTTGGGGGTTGTGGAATTGGCGGTTGATGGTGGGGCCGCGCATGGCGTGGTCAACGCCGTGGTCGATCTGGTCAGCCGCGGCAACCGCACCGGGCATTTGTCGGGGCTGGCCAATGCCGTGCTGCGCAAAGTGGCGGCGATCCCCGACCCGTTTGCCAAACTGCCCCCCCAACGCATGCCGCAATGGTTGCGCCAACCGCTGGTCCACCGCTGGGGCCGCGATGTGGTGGAACGGATAGAGGCTGTTCAGGCCCAAACACCCCCTTTGGACCTGACCGCCAAATCCACGATGCCCGAAATCGATGGTGCCATCCTCTTGCCCACAGGCAGCACCCGTCTGGCGCAATCGACCCAAGTGTCCGCCCTGCCCGGCTTTGCCACCGGCGATTGGTGGGTCCAAGATGCCGCCGCAAGTCTTGCCGCCCACCTGCTGGATGCCCAAACGGGTGAGGCTGTGCTGGACCTTTGTGCCGCCCCCGGTGGCAAAACCCTGCAACTGGCCGCCACAGGCGCGCACGTCACCGCGCTCGATATCTCCTCGCCCCGGCTTGTCCGTTTGCGTGAAAACCTTGCGCGAACGGGGCTTGCTGCTGAAATCATCGCAACTGACGCTTTGCATTGGCAGCCCCCTGCCTTGTTTGACGCCGTGCTGCTGGATGCGCCGTGTTCGGCCACAGGCACCCTGCGCCGCCACCCCGACCTGCCGTTCATCAAGGATGACAGCGACTTGCCTGCCTTGATCGCCTTGCAAACCGCCCTGATCGACCGCGCGCTGACATTCCTGAAACCCGGTGGCCGCTTGGTGTTTTGCACCTGCTCGCTATTGGCGCAGGAAGGTGAGGATCAACTGATCGCCACCCTCGCCCGCCACCCCGGTTTGACGGTTGAACCGCCAACCCTGCCCGGCATCGACGCTGACTGGATTACACCCGATGGCGGCTTGCGCTTGCGCCCCGACTATTGGGCCGAAACTGGCGGGATGGATGGGTTTTTTATGGCGCGGCTTCGCCTTCCTGCATGATCCCTGTTCAATTGGCGGTGACAGCGCGGCCTACCGCCGCTATGATCCCGCCAAAGCAGACCCGAAATCGGGCATAAATATTGAGTGGCAGCAATGATGAGGCACCTTGGCACAGCCGCCTAAAGATGGGTTCGCGGCGCGGATGACGCGTTGGCAGAACCGGTGGGCGGCTTGGCGCGCATCGCACAGCCATGCGGCAACTGGCTTTGTCTCGCAACCCGAACCGCGCAGCATTGGGCTTTATGCGCGTGGCAAGCAATTGACCGCAGGGAATTTTCAGTTCGCAGGGCATTTGGTCGAATCACCGGGAAAGTTGCTGTGGGACGCGCCGACCCAAGCGCCAAAGTTCTGGGCCGAGGCACATGGCTTTGCGTGGCTGGATGATCTGGCCGCGGTGGGCGACCCCATCGCCCGCGCCCGCGCCCAAGACTGGACATGGGGTTGGATCACCCGCTTTGGCAAAGGCAAAGGCCCCGGCTGGACCCCCGATCTGACAGGCCGCCGTCTGATCCGCTGGATCAACCACGCCATCTTCTTGATGAACGGCCGCAGTTCCGCCGACACGCGCCTGTATTTCAATGCGCTCTCAATTCAAACCATGTTCCTATCGCGGCGCTGGCACGCCTCTGCCCCCGGATTGCCCCGGTTTGAGGCGCTGACCGGGCTGATCTATTCCGGCCTTGCCTTGTCGGGGATGGAGGCAATCGTAGCCCCTGCCGTCGCCGCCTTGGCCCGCGAATGTGACGCCGAAATTGATCAATACGGCGGCCTGCCCACCCGCAACCCCGAGGAATTGCTAGACGTTTTCACCCTGCTCACTTGGGCCGCCCAAGCCCTTGGCCAAGCAGGCCAAACCGTCCCCCAAGCGCACCGCGCCGCGATTGAACGCATCGCCCCCACCTTGCGTAGCCTGCGCCATGCCGACGGGTCGCTGGCCCGGTTTCACGGCGGTGGGCGCGGGATGGAAGGGCGGCTGGACCATGCGCTTGCCGCATCCGGCGTAAAGGCGGCCCCCGGATCCGGGCCTGCCATGGGCTTTTTGCGCCTGTCAGGTGCGCGCACCTCCGTGATAATTGATGCCACAGACCCGCCGGGGGGGGCTGCGGGCACCTCGGCCCATGCCTCTACGCTGGCGTTTGAAATGACATCAGGGCGGCGCGCGGTGATTGTGAACTGCGGCAGCGGCGCGCCCTTTGGCTCTGAATGGCACCGCGCCGGCCGCGCCACCCCCAGCCATTCTACCCTGACGGTCGAAGGTTATTCCTCCAGCCGCCTGAACCAAGGCGCGCCTGAGGTGATGGCCGACCGCGCGCATGTCACCCAAACCCGCCCTACGGAAACCGCTGATGGTCACGCGCTGCGGCTGGCCCATGATGGTTGGGTGCGCACCCACGGCCTGACCCATTCCCGCCTTTTGGTCCTGTCGCATGACGGTCGCCGCCTTGGCGGTCAGGATGAACTGGCAGCCGTCTCATCCGAAGATCGCGCCCGCCTCGCCGCCGTGATGAAGCGCAAATCCGAAGCGCAGATCCGCTTTGCCATTCGCTTTCACCTGCACCCCGATGTCGATGCTGCCATCGACCTTGGCGGCAATGCCATTTCCCTCGCCCTCAAAAGTGGCGAGATTTGGATTTTCCGCCATTCCGGCGCGCAGGGCCTGTCGCTGGAACCCTCAGTCTACCTTGAAAAGGGGCGTTTGAACCCGCGGGCGTCCAAACAAATCGTGCTTTCGGGCGTTGTTGATGCCTTTGATGCCGTGATTGGCTGGACCTTGGCGAAAGCACAGGATACTCCGCTGGCCATCCGCGATCTGGAACAAGACGCGTTCCCGATCCAAGCCTGACCCCAATTTGCCCAAAGGTGTCCGTCCATGCCCGCCGAAAATGCGACCGAAAATGCCGCCGCTCTTGTTCCCGTCAAACGCGCCCTTTTGTCTGTGTCGGATAAAACGGGACTGATAGATCTGGCGCGCGCGCTGGTGGGGTATGGGGTGGAACTTTTGTCCACAGGTGGCTCGGCCGCAGCCCTGCGTGCGGCGGGCCTGCCTGTGCGCGATGTGTCCGATGTGACGGGTTTTCCGGAAATGATGGACGGTCGCGTCAAAACCCTGCACCCGATGGTGCATGGCGGTTTGCTTGCGCTGCGCGACAATGCCGAACACAAAGCGGCGATGGAAACCCATGGCATCGCCCCCATCGACCTGCTGGTCGTGAACCTCTATCCGTTTGAAGAAACGGTCGCCAAAGGTGCCGATTATGACACCTGCATTGAAAACATCGACATTGGCGGCCCGGCGATGATCCGTGCGGCGTCCAAAAACCATGCCTTTGTAAATGTAGTGACCGACCCAGAGGATTACGCTGCCCTGCTGGCCGAAATGACCACGCATAACGGTGCCACCTCCTACAGCTTCCGCCAGCGCCTTTCGCAAATCGCTTACGGGCG
This sequence comes from uncultured Pseudorhodobacter sp., assembly GCA_965363575.1. GTDB lineage: Bacteria > Pseudomonadota > Alphaproteobacteria > Rhodobacterales > Rhodobacteraceae > Pseudorhodobacter. The sequence goes on from CBDTUV010000068.1 coordinate 7,052, forward strand.
CACGGCGGCCTATGACGCGGCTGTGTCCAACTGGATGGCGGGTGCGCTGGACATCACAGCGCCCCGCCGCCGCGCCTTTGCGGGCAGTTTGGCGCAAACTCTGCGCTACGGTGAAAACCCGCATCAACGCGCGGCCTTCTACACCGATGGGTCAAACCGCCCCGGTGTTGCCACCGCCAAACAATGGCAAGGCAAAGAGCTGTCTTATAACAACATCAACGACACTGACGCCGCGTTTGAACTGGTGGCCGAATTTGCAGGTGCAGGCCCTGCCTGCGCCATCATCAAACACGCCAACCCCTGCGGCGTGGCTACGGGTGCGACATTGGCCGAGGCCTACGCGCGTGCCTTTGACTGTGACCGCACCTCTGCCTTTGGTGGAATTATCGCGCTGAACCAAATGCTTGACGGCCCTACGGCGGAAAAAATCGTTGAAATCTTTACCGAAGTCGTGATCGCCCCCGATGCCGATGATGCCGCCCGCGCGGTGTTTGCGACCAAGAAAAACCTGCGGCTGTTGACCACAGGCACCTTGCCCGATGCCGCCACCCTTGGCCTTGCCTACCGCCAAGTCGCGGGGGGCTTTTTGGTCCAGGACCGTGACGCCGCCAATGTGACAAAGGCTGATCTGCGCGTGGTCACCAAGCGCGCGCCCACCGATGATGAGCTGCGCGATTTGCTGATGGCATGGACCGTGGCCAAACACGTCAAATCCAACGCAATTATCTATGTCAAAGACGGCGCCACAGTCGGCGTCGGCGCAGGCCAGATGAGCCGCGTTGACAGCACCCGCATCGCCGCCCGCAAAGCCCAAGACATGGCCGACGCGATGGGCCTGCCCAATCCCTTAACCATCGGGTCGGTTGTCGCCTCGGATGCATTCTTTCCCTTTGCCGATGGCCTGATCACAGCGGCCGAGGCTGGGGCCACCGCGATTATCCAACCCGGTGGGTCCATGCGCGATGATGAGGTGATTGCCGCCGCCGATGCTGCTGGCCTTGCGATGGTCTTTACCGGCCAACGGCATTTCAGGCACTGATATGTGGATGTTCTGGTCAGCCCTCGTGATTTTCGCCCTCGATCAGGTCAGCAAACTGGCCGTGGTCTTTGGGCTGAACCTGCGTGAGCTTGGGTCTATCGACATCTGGCCGCCTTACCTCACCTTTCGGATGGCGTGGAACAAAGGCGTGAACTTTGGCCTTTTTGCCCATGACGCAGATTTCATGCGCTGGGTGCTGATTGCGGTGTCCTTGGCGATTACGTTCTGGGTCTGGCGCTGGATGACCCGCACAAACCAACCAAAATTTGCGCAAATCTCGGCCGGAATTTTGATCGGTGGGGCCTTGGGCAATGTGGTTGACCGCATCGCTTATGGTGCGGTTGCCGACTTTTTGAACATGTCGTGTTGTGGCTTTGAAAACCCCTATGCGTTCAACGTGGCCGACATTGCTATCTTTGTTGGCGCGGCGGGGCTTGTTCTTTTCGCAACAGATAGCAAGACTAAACAGCGAAAGACCCCGTGACGCGCCGATAACTTTGGGCTAAACAGGGTCAAATTGGGTGAAGGAGACGGACATGCTTGCAGGAAAAGGGGTATTGGCACTCGCGGCTGCGACGATGCTAACGCTTGCAGCCTGCGGTAATGGCGATGGCGACCCGCAATTGATGAACCTGCGGGCGACGGGCAATGGCCCGGATGAATTTGCTATCCTGCCGCCCAAAGCTCTGGAAATGCCCGAAGACTTGGCGTCGCTGCCCGAACCCACGCTGGGTGGCAGCAACCTGACCGATCCAAACCCCGAGGCGGATATCGCCACAGCCCTTGGCGGCAATCTGCGTGAAGGCGCAGGGGTGCCTGCTGGTGATTCTGCGCTGGTCGCGTCAGCCTCGCGCTATGGTCGTGCGGCCTCGATCCGGCCTGAACTGGCCGCTGCCGATCTGGAACACCGCCGTGACAATAAGGGCCGCATCTTGGAACGCTTGTTCAACGTGAACGTCTATTTCAAGGCCTATTCCGATGAGTCGCTTGACCAACAGGCCGAGCTGCGCAAATGGCGTCGCAACGGCCGACGCACGGTTTCGGCCCCTCCCGCCCCTTAATGCCCCCAACACAGCCCTGCACCCTTCACGACCGCGTCAAGATGGCTTGACCCGGCGGGCGCGGTGCTTAGGTGTTACCACAACAACCGAACCGGAGGATTGTTGATGCTGCGTACCCTCGTCTTGCCACTGTTTTTGGGGGCGATGACAGCCACCTCGGCCCTTGCCGATAAGGTCACCACCTTCACGCTGGAAAACGGCCTAGAGGCGGTGGTGATCGAAGATCACCGCGCCCCCGTTGTTACCCATATGATGTGGTACAAAATCGGGTCGGCGGATGAACCCCGCGGCAAATCCGGCATCGCGCATTTCTTGGAACATCTGATGTTCAAAGGCACAGACACCATGGCCCCCGGCGAATTTTCCGCGACGGTTGAGGCGCAGGGCGGCAATGACAACGCTTTCACCTATTATGACTATACCGGCTATTTCCAAAGGGTTGCCGCGGACCGGCTCGACCTGATGATGACGATGGAGGCTGACCGGATGCGCGGCCTTATCCTGTCCGAGGATAACGTCGAAACCGAACGTGCCGTGATCATTGAGGAACGCGCCCAGCGCACCGACAGCGACCCCGGCGCGCTGTTTGGCGAACAGCGCCGCGCCGCGCAATACCTAAACCACCCCTACGGCACCCCGGTGATCGGCTGGAAACATGAGGCAGAGGCGCTGACCCGCGAAGATGCCTTGTCGTTTTACCGCACCTATTATGCCCCGAATAACGCTATTTTGGTGGTCGCTGGCGATGTGAACCCGGATGAGGTGCGCGCGATGGCCGAGGCCCATTATGGTAAGGTCGCCCCCACCCCCGGCCTTGGCAACCGCATGCGCGTGACCGAACCGCCGCAACTGGCCGAACGCCGTTTGACCATGTCAGACCCGCGCGTGGCCCAACCTTATGTCATCCGCAGCTACCTTGCCGTTGAGCGTAACAGCGGCGCGCAGGAAAAAGCGGCAGCCCTGACCTTTTTGGCCGAACTGCTGGGCGGCAACGGCACCACATCCTTGATGGCGCGCAGCCTGCAATTCGGTGATGCCCCCAAGGCGGTCTATACCAGCGCCTTTTACAGCGGCCTGTCGCTGGACGCGACCGATTTTGGCTTTGTCGCCGTTCCAACACCCGACACCTCGCTTGCCGATTTGGAAAGCGCGGTGGACGATGTTTTGGCCCAATTCCTGGCAGATGGCGTCGATCAGCTGGCCTTTGACCGCATCAAACGCCAGCTCCGCGCGGATGAGGTGTATGGCCGTGACGACACAAACGGCTTGGCGCGCGAATACGGCGCATCCCTTACCTCTGGCCTGACCGTCGCCGATGTGCAGGCCTGGCCCGATATTTTGCAGGCAGTAACCCCGGACGATGTGATGTCAGCCGCGCGCGAAATTTTGGTTCGCACCAATGCGGTCACCGGCTGGTTACAACGCCAAGATGACAGTCAGAAAAAGGTAACCCAATGATAAAGCACCTTTTCTTTGCAGCCATGATTGCCTTTGCTCTGCCCGCTCAGGCCGAACTGCCCATTCAAAAAGTCACCTCGCCCGGCGGTATCACCGCGTGGCTGGTCGAGGATCACACCATCCCCTTTACCGCGCTCGATATCCAAATCAGCGGCGGCACTTCGCTTGACCCTGCCGACCAACGCGGCGCCGTCAACCTGATGGCCGCCTTGCTGGAAGAAGGCGCAGGCGATCTGGATGCGCAAGGCTTTGCCAATGCCCGCGACGCGCTTGCCGCCCGTTTCAGCTTTGGCGCGCGGACCGATAGCATTGGCATTTCGGCCCAATTCCTGACCGAAAATCGGGATGAGGCCGTTGATCTGCTACGTCTTGCCATAACCGAACCTCGCTTTGATGCCGATGCGGTTGAACGCGTGCGCGGACAGGTTCTGGCCAATATCCAATCCAACCTGAAAAGCCCTGATAGCATTGCCGCCAGCCAGTTTGACCGTCTGACCTTTGGCACCCATCCTTATGCAAGCGATGGCGATGGCACCATGGAAAGCGTCAGCAGCCTCAGCCGCGCTGATATTGTCAAAGCGTTCCAAGGCGCGCTCAGCCGTGATCGCCTGTATGTTGCCGCCACTGGCGACATCACCGCAGATCAGCTTGGCACCTTGCTGGATACGCTTTTGGGTGCGCTGCCAGCCAAAGGCGCCCCTTTGCCCAAACGGGCAGATTGGGGCCTGAAAGGCGGGGTCACGGTTGTTGATTTTCCAGGCCCGCAATCGGTGGTCTATTTCGGTCATCAAGGCATCAAACGCGATGACCCCG
>CBDTUV010000069.1:0-11250 GCA_965363575.1 uncultured Pseudorhodobacter sp.
CCCGTGCAGCGCTGGAACCGCATTTGGCCGAAATGGCAGCAGGGCGGGTGCAAGCTACTGATATTGATGTGCTTGAGGCGATAGATGCGCAGGTGAATGCCGCGATCCAGCGCGGCGATGTCAGGGCCTATCTGGAGCAGAATTACCGGTTTCACACCGCACTTTATGCCCATTCGGGGGCGGATATTTTGTGCGCCATGGTGCAAGGGTTGTGGCTGCGGGTCGGGCCGTCCTTGCGCATTGTCTGCGGGCGGTATGGCACGTTGAACCTGCCGGATAAGCATGCCGAGGCGATTGCGGCCTTGCGGGCGGGGTGTGCGCGCGATGTTGGGGCTGCTATCCGCGATGATATTGAGCAAGGGCAGGACCAGATTGCGGCGGCGCTGATTGAAGGCGAAGGCGCTGCAATCTAATTGACTTTGGATAATTTGATCATATTATGTTTGCATGCCGTTTGCGGTTGGCTTTTTGCTGCGCAGTCGGGTTTCCATGTCGCCCTGCCAAAAGGATAACTCCATGAATGTCATCACCAATCACATGCCGACCAAAGAGTTGCAGGCATTGGATGCGGCCCATCACATGCATCCGTTTACGGATGCCAACCAGCTAGAGGCGGCGGGCGCGCGGATTATTGTGCGGGCCAAGGGAGTGACGATCACCGACAACGAGGGCAATGACATCATGGATGGTATGTCGGGGCTGTGGTGTGTGGGCGTCGGCTATGGCCGCACGGAACTGGTGGATGCGGCGGCGCGGCAGATGCAAGAATTGCCGTTTTACAACACGTTTTTCATGACCAGCCATGTGCCTGCGATTGCGTTGAGCGCCAAGCTGGCGGAATTGACGCCGGGCACGTTGAACAATGTGTTTTACTCATGCTCGGGGTCCGAGGCGAATGACACCAATATCCGCCTTGTGCGGCATTATTGGGCGGCCAAGGGCAAGCCTACGAAAACCACGCTTATTGGTCGCAAGAATGGCTATCACGGGTCCACGTTAGGCGGCGGCAGCTTGGGCGGCATGACCTATATGCAAAACCAAGGCTGCCCGGTTATTCCCGGTATTCATCACATCGACCAGCCGCATTGGTGGGCAGAAGGTGGCGATATGACGCCCGAAGAGTTCGGGTTGGAGCGTGCGCGCCAGTTGGAAACCGCCATTTTGGAGATTGGCGAGGATAACGTTGCGGCCTTTATCGGGGAGCCTATTCAAGGGGCGGGGGGCGTGATCATTCCGCCCAGCACCTATTGGCCGGAAATCCAGCGCATTTGCGACAAGTATGAGATTTTGCTGATCGCGGATGAGGTGATCACCGGGTTTGGCCGCACGGGCAATTGGTTCGGGTCGCAAACCATGGGCATCCGCCCTGATATCATGACCATCGCGAAAACCCTGACTTCGGGCTATATTCCGATGGGCGGGTCGCTGGTCAGCGATGAGATTGCGCAGACGATTGCGGCGGCGGGCGATTTCAACCACGGCTATACCTATTCCGGGCATCCGGTGGCGGCTGCGGTGGCCTTGGAAAACCTGCGGATTATCGAAGAAGAAGGTCTGGTTGAGCGGGTGCGCGAGGATACCGGCCCCTATTTGGCCGCCAAGTGGAAGACGCTGGAGGACCATCCTTTGGTCGGTGAGGCGAATTCGGTGGGCTTGATGGGGACTCTGGGGCTGACACCTGACAAGGTAAAGCGCACGATGTTCAAAAGCAAAGAAGGGGCGGTGGGCCTGCGCTGCCGTACGCATTGCTTTGAAAACGGTTTGGTCATGCGCTGTGTGGGCGACCGGATGATCATTGCGCCGCCGTTGATTATCACCCGCGAGGAGATTGACACTTTGGTCGAACGCGCGCGCAAATCGTTGGATCAAACCTATGCCGGGTTGATCAAGGATGGGTTGTTCGTGTCTGCCTGAACGGGGTGTGACGCATTGAAAAAGGCCCGGTATTGCGCCGGGCCTTTTTGCGTTAGAGCGTTTCGCGTTAAACCTGAATCACTTAACGCTGCCTGAAATCAAAGATTTCAACGCGTTAAGTGATACATAATGTATCAAGTTAAACGCGAAACGCTTTAGTCCAACGTGCTTTGTTGATGCGTGGCGCGGGCCAGCCAATCGGGGTTGATGTCCACCCCCCAGCCGGGGCCTTGCGGGATTTGCAAGTGGCCACCCTCGACAGCAAAGGGGTTGCCGAGGAACAGGCCTTCCTGCCACGGGTAATAGTCCGGCCCTTCGATGGAAAATTCCAAGTATTTGCCAGCGTTGGGGATAGCACCCAGCAGGTGCATTGTGCAGATGGTGACAAGCGACAGGTTGGCGGAATGGGGTGTGCAGGGCAGGCCTGCCGCCGCCGCCATTTCGGCCACCAGCAACGTGCGGGCCATGCCGCCCATATACATCACATCGGGTTGCACGATATCGACGGCGCGCATGTCGATCATGCGTTTCCATGTGGACAGATCCCAATCTTGTTCGCCGCCTGTCACGTCGATATCCAAGGCTTGCGTAACCTGCCGGGTTTGGTCCAGTTCCCAATAGGGGGTGGGTTCTTCAAAATGGCTGATGCCGTTGGCGGCAAGGATATGGCCGACCTCGATCGCGCGTTTGGGGGAAAAGCCGGAATTGCCATCGACCAGTTTCGCCACGCCGTCACCCAAAGCGCGGGCAACCACGGGGATCACCTCTTCGGTGCGGCCCGGCCATTCGTCGATGTCGCGGCCACATTCGGCACCGACCCGCCATTTGAACGCGTCATAGCCGTAAGTGTCGCGCAGTTTGACGAAACGCGCAGCCTCATCCTTTGGGGTGATGTCGCGTTTCATCGAACTGGCATAGGCGCGCAAGGGCCGCGCGGTGCCGCCCAACAATTCAACCACGGGTTTTTGCGCGCGCCGACCTGCCATATCCCAAAGGGCGGTATCAAGGCCCGCATTGGCGCGGCAGCGGTAGGAACCGGGAAATTTATGCTCGCGTTCCTCAATCCGCCCGATCAAGGGCAGGATGTCATCGGTGCCGTTGATATCAGCCCCCAGCGCCCAAGGGGCGACTTGTCGGTGCAGGATTTGGGCTGTGATATCAGCGTTATAGGTAGAGGTTTGGCCCCAGCCAATCGCGCCGTCTTGGGCCGTGACCTTGGTAAAACAGACGAATTCATTGGCGAAGGTTTCGATTTTGGTAAGTTTGGGCATGGGGCACCTGTTGCGAGATTTGCGGTTACTATGGCTGTGCTGCGTGGGTTTATGCAAGGACGGTGCTTTACCTTTATGGGGTTTCGACCGTAGAAAGGCTGCAACTTTGCAGGAGCCGCGCGCCATGACATTTAACCGCCAAATCAAGATTGCCCCATCCATCCTTGCCGCCGACTTTGCCAATTTCGGGGCCGAGTGTCGCGCGATAGAGGCGGAAGGGGCCGATTGGGTCCATGTTGATGTGATGGACGGGCATTTTGTGCCCAATATCACCTTTGGCCCGGCGATGTGTGCAGCCATTCGCCCGCATATCAAAGGCGTGATGGACGTGCATTTGATGATTTCGCCGGTGGACAGCTATATCGAGGCGTTTGCGCAAGCGGGGGCCGATGTGATTTCGGCGCATCTGGAGGCGGGGCCGCATATTCACCGCACGCTGCAGGCCATTCGCGGGGCAGGGGCCAAGGCGGGTTTGGCGATCAATCCCGGCACGCCAATTGAGGCGGTGGAATATTTGCTGGATATGGTAGACTTGGTCTGTGTGATGACGGTGAACCCCGGTTTTGGCGGGCAAAAGTTCATTCATTCCCAAGTGGATAAGGTGGTGCGGTTGCGATCGATGATTGGTGACAGGCCTGTGCATATTGAGATTGACGGTGGTGTGACGGTAGAGACAGCGCCGTTGGTGGCGGCGGCTGGGGCAGATGTTTTGGTTGCAGGATCAGCCGTGTTCAAGGGCGGATCGGTGGCCAATACGGCACCTTATGGGACCAATATCGCCGCCATTCGCGCGGCAGCCGAGGGGGCGCAATGACCGCCGTTATTTTTGATCTGGACGGCACGCTGATTGACAGCGCCGCCGATATTGCCGCCAACGCCAATGCGGTGTTGGAGGAGTTGGGGCTGGGGGTTTTGCCGCCTGAACAGATCCGTGGATTTATCGGCAAAGGGGTCGGTACCCTGATTGGTCGGGTGCTTGAGGCGTCAGGGATGGCCGCCGATGGGCCGTTGTTTGCGCCGATGATGGGGCGGTTCAATACGCTTTATGAAACAGCGTTTGAGCATACGGTGATCTATCCCGGTGTGGAAAGGGCGTTGGCGGAACTGACCGCGATGGGCTGTGTGATGGGGATTTGTACGAATAAACCCATCAAGCCGACCCATGCCGTGCTGCGCCATTTGGGGTTGGACGGGCATTTTGCGGCTGTTTATGGCGGCGACAGTCTGCCCGAGCGCAAGCCCGATCCGGCGCCTTTGTTTGCCGCAGCAGGCGATCTGGGCCGCGCCCAAGTGATCTATGTGGGCGACAGCGAGGTTGATGCCGAGACGGCGGAAAATGCCAAGCTGCCGTTTTTGATCTATACCGAAGGCTACCGCAAAACCCCGGTGCATGAGCTGTACCACGATGCGCCTTTCAATGATTTCAAACAATTGCCGGGGCTGGTTGCCAGCCTGATGAAAGGATAATCCCATGAGCATTTCATACAGTTTCAGCCATGCTATCACCCGCAAACCCAGCCCCAGCATCACCGCAGGCCTGCGCGCGGTTGATATTGGCACGCCGGATTTGGCCAAGATGCAGGCCCATCACGCGGATTACATCACGGCCTTGCGCAGCACGGGCGCCACGGTGGTTGAGTTGGACGCGCTTGAGGCGTTCCCCGATTCTGTCTTTGTCGAAGATACGGCGCTGTGCTTGCCGCAAGGCGCTGTTGTCATGCGTCCCGGTGCGCCCAGCCGTTTGGGCGAGGCGGCGAAAATGGCGCCGCATTTGGCCGAGCTTTACGGCGATGTTCGCCATATTTCAGGACCGGACAGCTTTATCGAAGGCGGCGATATCCTTGTGACCGAAACCGAAATCCTTGTTGGTCGTTCGGCGCGGACCAATGCGGCCGGGGTTGTGGAACTGGCCGCATTGGTCAGCGATTGGGGCCATAAGCTGCGCGAAGTGTTCACGCCGCCGGGTGTGTTGCATTTCAAAACCGATTGTTCCTTGCTGGACGCGGATACGATCCTGACCACCAAACGCCTTGCAGCATCAGGCTGTTTTGACGGCTACAAGCTGATCTATACGGCAGAGGGTGAGGAGGCCTGCGCCAATACCATCCGCTTTAACGATCTGGTCATCATGCCCGCAGGCTTTGCCAAAACCCGCGATGCGTTGGTGAGCGCGGGGTATAAGGTGCAAGAGGTCGGCAATAGCGAATGCGCCAAACTTGATGGTGGCATGTCCTGCCTCAGCCTGCGATTCACGCCGCGCGGCTAAGCCTTTCATTTTGGCCGAAATACCTTAGGGGGGTGCAGCGCCCCCTTTGTCCACTGGCCAGTGGCAAATCAGAATACCATGTTTTTGGCACGCTCGGACGTAAATGTCGCGGTGGTTCCATTCTCATAAATCACCCGAAGCGTCACGGTTTGCGCCGATCCCTTGGGAACGGTGATAAAGAACGGATAGGTCAGATCGCGGAATTTGGATTGGTTGGGTTGGCGGAGGTCACGGTTGCACGGCTCCATAGGCAGGGCGGTGACGATTGGGTCGTCGTTCAAGCCATAATACAGCTCTTGCACCCCGCAGCGCCACGAGAGGATTGCTGTGAAATAGATGATGTCCTGATCACCGTCTTCGGTGAAAGAAATAATCTGATCCTTGACCATTTGATGGATATAGGCAGCGCCTTCGGGCGTGGTGAAATCGGTTGGAGGCGTGGTTTGGGCACAGAGCGGCAATGACAGCGCCAGAAAGGCCACGGATGCGGTGGATTTAATCCTCATGTCTGTCCTCATGTTTTCAAATGTAGCGTGCCACCCTATAGTGGATCAAAAATAAGACCGGGTAGGTTAAGGCTGGGCAGGAATAGCATGACGCAAGCGAGTGGAAAAAACCAACAGTTTAACATCGTCGCCGTCGCGCAAGCGGGGCGGTTGCAATATGAGGCGGTGCTGCTGGCCGCAAGTTTGCGCGCGTCTAACCCCGATTTCGCCGGGCGTTTGTTTATTGCGGTGCCGCAAAACGGGCCGAAGTGGAACGGCGACCCGATGATCTATGATGCGGGGATTTTGGGCCTGCTGGCCGATTTCGGGGCGGAAGTGTTGCCGTTCCAATCCAAGCTCTTTGGCTCGGCCTATCCGTATGGCAACAAGATCGAATGCTTGGCTGCATTGCCGGATGAGCCGTTTTTGTTTGTTGATACCGATACGATATTCACCGGGCCGCTGGCCTCGGTCCAATTTGATTTTCAGCGCCCGTCGGCGTCAATGAAGCGCGAGGGCACTTGGCCGGTGCTGGAGCTTTATGGTCCCGGCTATACCCAGATTTGGAAGTCGCTTTACGACAGGTTTGGACTGGATTTCGCCTCTAGCCTAGATATATCGCAGCCCGATGAATACTGGCGGCGCTACCTATACTTCAACGCAGGCTGGTTTTTCCATGCCAGCCCCAAGGCTTTTGGCCAGCGCTTTGCCGAATATGCCCAAGTGATCCGTGACAACGCCCCGCCTGAATTGATTTGCCAGCCTTTGAACCCGTGGTTGGACCAAGTGGCGCTGCCTTTGGTTATTCATTCCTTTGGCGGCGGGCGGCCGGGGCCGGAATTGGCGGGGCTGGACGGCGATGTGACCTGCCATTGGCGAACCATGCCGCTGTTTTATGCGCGTGAAAGCGATGCGGCGGTGGCGTTGGTGGAGCAGGTCTTGGCACCCAATCCGGTGAAAAAGGTGGTCAAAGAATACTTGCCGTTCAAAAAGATGGTCTATCAAGGCAAGGGCCAAGAGGTGCGCGCGATGTTTGACCGCAATGACCTGCCGCGCAAAGAGCAGATGATCCGCAACCGGATCAAGCGCGAAGGGTTGTGGGTGCGTTAACCTCGGGGGTTTCGGGCCACAGCGATTTTGGACGCCATAGAACGTACGATGGTTCAGCGCGTTCGGCGGGGATGGAGGCGGCGTTCACGGGCAAGGTGGCGAAGTCATTTGTGGTGGGTTGGTCGCTTTACACGCCGATCTTTGCCTTAGTGTCAAACAATCGCCGGGTGATTTCCAAAAGCTTGTCGTCGGCGGGGTTAGGGTGACTTGCCGTTTTATGCCAGTTGAACAAAAGGATACCATATTCACCCTCTAGCTTGTGGAGCTGGTCGCAAATCGCGGGTTGGGTCAGAAAAAGCCCTTCCGCTGCGCGGGAAAAGCCGCCACAAATGGCGATAGAGTGAACGGCACAAAGCTGGCCATAGCGCATTTCGGCAGCCATCTATAGGGTGGGGCGATGGGTGCAGAAAAACTAACGATTTGCTTTATTCTCAGTAAGCGCGCTGATGTGATTGCGCCAATGTCGGACCAAAGGAATACCTATGCTACCTGTTGCTTTCTTAATACATCTTGCCGGGGCCGTGATGTTGCTGCTTTGGGCCGTTCGTATGGTGCGCACGGGGGTTGAGCGGGCGCATGGCACGCGGCTGAAAGAGGCGTTGCGCGGGGCCAAGGGTGGCACGGCGCAGATGGCGGTGGTTGGGATGGTGCTGGCGGTGGTTTTGCAAAGCTCTACCGCCGTGGGGATTTTGGCTGCGGGCTTTGTGACCAGTGGGATTTTGACGGTCAGCACCGGGATTGCCGCACTTTTGGGCGCGGATCTTGGGTCAGCACTGGTCGTCAAGATTTTGTCTTTTGATCTGTCAGGGTTGATCCCGTTTTTGCTGCTGGTTGGCGCCACGATGTTTTTGAAGTTTGAGGCGCGCAGCGTCAAGCAATCAGGGCGGATCGTGCTGGGGATTGCGTTTATTTTGTTGTCTTTGCAGATGGTTGGCCAAGCGACTGAACCTTTGCGCGACAGCAGTTTGCTGCCGGGAATGATGGGCTATCTGCGCGGTGATCCTTTGACTGCGTTTTTGGTGGCGGCGGTGATTGCCTGGATTGTGCATTCGTCGGTGGCGGCAATGTTGCTGCTTGTGACCTTTGCCAATGGAGGCATGTTGCCGCTGGAGGTGGCTTTGCCCATGGTGCTCGGGGCCAATCTGGGCGGCGGGATTATCGCGGTGTGGTTGACGCGCGGGATGGAGCTGGAGGCCCGGCGTATCCCGATGGGCAACCTGATCTTTCGTGGGGTGGCAGCGCTGTTGGTGCTGACGTTGGTGCAGGTGGTTGATCTGCCGATCCAGATTTTGGGCGCAACCGAGGCGGTGCAATTGGTGAATTTCCACTTGGCCTTTAACTTGGTTTTGGTGCTGCTGGCCTTGCCCTTTGTGCGCCCGATGGAGCGGTTGGCCACCCTGATCTTGCCCGACCCGGTAGTGCCAGCCATGGCCGAGGCAGTGGAGCCGATTGCCAGCATGTTGGACCGCGCGTCGGTCGGCAACCCGACCGTGGCGCTGGCCAGTGCCAAGCGGGAACTATTGCGGATGGGCGAAACGGTGGCGGCGATGTACCATCCGGTGATGGAATTGATGGATGGCGGCAATCTGGAAAAGATTGCGCGCGTGCGGGCGCTGGACGGGCAAGTGAACCGCAAGCATACCGACATCAAGCTGTTCATTGCCGAAGTTCAGCGCGGCGAGCTGACCGAGCGGGAGGCCAAGCTGGGCAGTGATCTGACCGATTTTTCGATCAATCTGGAATATATCGGCGATATTATTGCCAAAAGCTTGTTGTCGCTGGCCGAAACGCGGGCGCAGAAAAACCTGCGGTTTTCGCCGGAAGGCTGGGCCGAAATGTGCAATCTGCATGGGCGGGTCGGCGCGAATATGCAGCTGGCGTTGAATGTGCTGGTGTCGGGCGATGTGGACAGCGCGCGGCAATTGGCCAAGGAAAAAGAGGCGATGCGCAAGTTGGAGCGTGACAGCCATGACCGCCATTTGGAGCGGCTGCGCAACGCCCATTCCGACAGTATCGACACGTCTGATATTCACTTGGAAACCGTGCGGGCGTTCAAAGAGATCAACTCTTTGCTGGTCACAGTCGCCTATCCGATTTTGACCGAGAGTGGGCAGTTGCTGGGCAGCCGTTTGGCGCAGCCGCTCTAAATATGGGTGGGTTGGGCGTTGATGGAAACGATAGGTAGATACAAACTATCGGCTTTTTAAATTCTGGGTGGCATGGAAAAACCTAGGCCAGCATAGATGACCGCTTTCGCGCTGGGCTTGGTGCTGTTTTCGGCCCTGTTGCATGGCAGTTGGATTACGATGCTGAAGGTGGTCGAGGAACCGGGCAGGGGTTTTGGGCGCGGTGTCGCTGGCCCAAGCGCTGGCGGTGATGTTGGGATTTGAGTATTTTTGCAAAGATGAAATGGGGTCGGTCGGGGTTTGGTCAATCGGGCTGCTCCATGACCTGCGCATAGATGCCGGGGTCGGTGATACCTTCGGAGCCGATGAGCAGGACGCGCGAATTAGGGCCGAGGTTCAGGGCCGCGCGCAAGGCTGGTTGGCGGGCGGCGGCGATGAGGGCGGCAAGGCCTGCGACACCGCTTTCGCCGCCTTCGATCTTTGGGTCGTGACCCAATGGGCGGGCGAGCAGGCGCATTGTGGGGCCTATGATGCTGTCGGGGATGGTCAGGTAATCGCTGGCCTCATCCGTCAAGATATCCCAAGCGAGTTCGGACGGTTCACCACAGGAGAGGCCGGCCATCATAGTCTCAGTCGTGACATCGACGCTGGTGGCGTGGCCTGCACGGGCGCTGGCCATGAGGCAAGGGGCAAGGTCGGGTTCGACCACCACCACGCGGGGGGCAGCGTCGCCCCAATATTGGCGGTGATAGGCGGCCACGGCGGCGGCAAGCCCGCCCACACCGCCTTGCAAGAACAGATGGGTGGGGGCCTTGGTCATTGCGCTGCACGCCTCATCCGCCATCACGCCGTAGCCTGCCATCACATCCAAAGGCGGCTGGCGGTAGCCCGGCCAAGAGGTATCGGCGACTATGAACCAGCCATTGGCGTCGGAATCTTGGCGGGCGCGGGCGACCGAGGCGTCGTAGTTGCCTGCAACGCGGATCACTTCAGCGCCGAAATCGCGCATCACTTGGGCGCGGGCCTCGGACACCTCGGCGTGGATATAGATTTTGCAGGCGGCGCCAAAGCGATTGCATCCCCAAGCGAGCGAGCGGCCATGATTGCCATCAGTGGCGGAGCAGAGTGTCACGGTGCTGGCGTCATGGGCGAGGTGACCGCCGCTGATTTCATCCATCCCGACCATGCGCCCAAGGCTTTCTGAGAGTTGGGTTTGGAGCACGCAAAGCCCTGCGTAGGCCGCCCCCAGCGCTTTGAAGCTGCCAATACCAAAGCGGGGGCCTTCGTGTTTATAGAGCACTTCGCCAAGCGACAGCGCATTTGCGAGGCCAGGCAAAGGGTGCAGCGGGGTGGGCGCATAGCCGTGCCAACCCGAAATCTCGGCAATGGCGCGGGCGAAATCATCTGGGGTCAGGATGTCCCACGCGCCGGTGCCACCTGTGGGGGTGGCCGTAAGATGGTCGATTTGCGCGGCGTCAAAACTGGCAGAGAGCATGGGGGCGGCTTTCGGTTTGGGTGGCACTTGCATGGCAGGGCGGGGGGCGGTTGACAAGGAAAAGTGCTTTGGTGCGGGTTCCTGTGCGCGCTCGGCACTTGTGCAGCGGTTGACGTGGCGCTTGAGGTCCATCCCAAATACTTGCAAAAGGAAAGGCAGGCCCCGCTGCAAGGGGCTGTTAAACACGGCTGCTGAAAGCTTGCCCTGGCCCCGATGCCACCGATTGGAGGATCTATGTCCCTAACTGTCGATCTGAACGCGGATATGGGTGAAGGGTTTGGCCCGTGGCGGCTGGGCGATGACGCGGCTTTGCTGAAAACCATCACCTCGGCCAATATTGCCTGCGGTTTTCACGCCAGCGACCCCGATGTGATGGCGGCCACGATGACGGCGGCGGTGGCGCATGGCACGGGGATAGGGGCGCATCCCGGATTTGCCGATCTGCAAGGGTTTGGTCGCAGACGCCTGACGCTCAGCCACGCTGAATTGCGGCATATGGTGGCGTATCAATTGGGAGCAGCGCAGGCGATGGCAGCATTGGCGGGGGGGCGCGTGCGGCATCTGAAACTGCACGGGGCGCTGG
>CBDTUV010000070.1:0-11079 GCA_965363575.1 uncultured Pseudorhodobacter sp.
GATGAGTGCGGGATTATGGTGGTGGGGGCGGTGACCGAGGGGCCGCCGCAGACGTGGCGGGCCTATGTGCTGGAAGATGCGAGTGTCAAATCCGCCTCTCCCGATGCATGGGCGCGGGCGGTGATTGCCGCCGCCAACCGCCATCAGGCCGACCGTGTGGTGGCCGAGGTGAACCAAGGCGGGGATATGGTGGAAAGCATCATTCGCCAGATTGACCCCTTGGTGGCCTACCGCGCCGTGCGGGCCACGCGGGGCAAAACCGTGCGGGCCGAGCCTGTGGCCGCACTTTATGAGCAAGGCCGGGTGCTGCATTTGCCGAACCTGGGCAAGCTGGAGGACCAGATGTGCCTGATGACCGCCACGGGGTTTCAAGGCAAGGGTAGTCCCGACCGGGTGGATGCCTTGGTCTGGGCGCTGACGGATTTGATCTTGGATGCGTCCGCCACATGGCAACGCCCCACCGTTCGGCCACTTTAACGCTTTTTAATCAAATTGCGTCAGATTTGGTTTCAAGCCGAGGGGCAAGGGCGCCCCTCGGACGGGGCCAGCGAGACACCCCGACAAAAAGACAAAGGAGCTGACCCAGATGGTTTTCGATTTCCTGAAACGCGCCCCGGTTGCGGTGCCGGAACAAAAGGCATCGGCCGCAGGGCCAGTGATCAATTATTCCAGTTCCAACCGGGTGGCGTGGAGCCCGCGTGACACGGTCAGCCTGACCAAAACCGGGTTTCTTGGCAATCCGATCGGATTTCGGGCGGTGAAGCTGATTGCGGAAACTGCGGCCTCTATGCCGTTGGTTTTGCAAGATTGTCTGCGCCGCTATGAGGTGCATCCGCTGCTGTCGCTGGTGCGCAGACCGAACCTGATGCAAGGCCGGGCCGAGCTGTTTGAGGCGCTTTATGGCCAGTTGTTGCTGTCGGGCAATGCGTATCTGGAGGCAGTGCAGGGGCCGGAATTGCTGCCTGCCGAATTGCATGTGCTGCGCTCGGACCGGATGAGCCTGATCCCTGGCGCGGATGGCTGGCCGGTGGCCTATGACTATACCGTGGGCAACCGCAAACACCGGTTTGATATGACCGGCGGGCTGACCCCGATTTGCCATATCCGCAATTTCCACCCGCAAGATGACCATTACGGGTTTTCACCGATGCAAGCGGCGGCGGTGGCGCTGGATGTGCATGTTGCGGCCTCGCAGTGGTCCAAAGCGTTGTTGGACAATGCAGCGAGGCCCAGTGGGGCGATTGTTTATAAAGGGGCGGATGGGCAATCGCAGCTGTCGACCGATCAATATGAGCGGTTGCTGGATGAGATGGCGTCGCATCACCAAGGCGCGAAAAACGCTGGTAGGCCGATGTTGCTGGAAGGCGGGCTTGATTGGAAACCCATGGGGTTCAGCCCGTCTGACATGGAGTTTCAGAAAACCAAAGAGGCAGCGGCGCGCGAAATCTCTATCGCGTTTGGGGTGCCGCCGATGCTGATGGGGATACCGGGGGACGCGACCTATGCCAATTATCAAGAAGCAAACCGCGCGTTTTTCCGGCTGACGGTGCTGCCTTTGGTGACCAAGGTGTCGGCGAACCTGTCGCATTGGTTGTCGAGTTTCAGCGGTGAAGAGGTGGAGTTGAAGCCCGATCTGGACCAAGTGCCGGCACTGGCGTCGGAACGGGACCAGCAATGGGCGCGGGTTGGCGGTGCCGATTTTCTGACGGCGGCGGAAAAACGGGCGCTGTTGGGCCTGCCTTCGTTGAATGAGGATGGGACGGTTGCGGGCGCTTACGCCCCGGCTGGCTGTGCATGAGCCTGCGGGGCAAAGACGCGGGCGGCTCGCGCTATTTATACGACAGTTTTGATGCGGCCCAAGCGCGGATCGAGGCGAATGAGCGGGTGGCCCAAGAGCGCTGGTCGGGGCTGGAATATCGGCTGGGCCAGATTGAAGGCACGCTGGAGCGGCTGGAGCGCCGGATCTGGCTGGGGGTTTACGGGGTTGCGGCGTTTCTGCTGGCGCAGGGGGCCGAGGCTGTTTTGAAAGCGGCGATGAGGTAAGATTATGGGATATATGGATAATCACGGCGCGCCTGAGCGCAAGTATCATGCGCCGGAAGCCGGGTTGATTGTGACGGGTGGCACGGTGATCGAGGGCTATGCCAGCCTGTTTGGCAAGCGCGATCAAGGCGGTGATGTGGTGCAAAAGGGCGCGTATGCGGTGAGTTTGAAGGCGCTGGCGGGGGCCGGGCGGCGGGTGAAAATGCTGTGGCAGCATGACCCGGCGCAGCCCATCGGCGTATGGGACGAGGTGCGCGAGGACGGCACGGGCCTATATGTGAAGGGCCGGATTTTGACCGATGTGGATAAGGGGCGCGAGGCGGCGGCCCTGTTGGCGGCAGGGGCGATTGATGGGCTTTCCATTGGCTATCGCACCTTGCGCGCCGAAAAGGATGGCAAAGGCCAACGGCTTTTGTCGGAACTGGAGCTTTGGGAGGTGTCTTTGGTGACTTTCCCAATGCTGGCAGAGGCGCGGGTGGCGGCCAAGGGCGATGCACTTGACGATACCTGGGCCGCGATGGTGCAGATCTTTGACGATGCGCGCCGAGAGTTGGCCAACCGCTAGGGCGGCCGGGCACGACGAAACCCCAAAGAAGGACAATGTAATGACCGAGACAAAGGCTCGGGCCGGGGAAGGTTTTCCCGCAGCCCAAGGTACGGCCACCGATACGGGTGTGGAGGTGAAAACCGCCATGACCGGATTTTTGAAGGAATTCAGCGGCTTTCAGGCCGAAGTGAAGACAGCGTTGCAACAACAGGAAGAGCGTATGACCATGCTTGATCGGAAAACCATGACTTACGGGCGACCAGCGCTTTCGGCCACGGCCGAGGTGGCTGTGCCGCATATCAAGGCGTTTGATGCCTATTTGCGTTCGGGCGATGATGACGGATTGCGCGGGCTAGTGCTGGAAGGCAAGGCGCTGAATACGGCAGTTAGCGGCGATGGTGGGTTCTTGGTGGACCCGCAGACCGCTGACACCATCAAGTCGATGCTGGTGTCGACTTCGTCGATCCGGGCGATTGCCAATGTGGTGAATGTGGAATCGTCCAGCTTTGACGTGCTGATTGATCGCACCGAAGTGGGCAGCGGTTGGGCTACCGAATTGGGCGCGCAGTTGGAAACGGCGACGCCGACGATTGAGCGGATTTCGATCCGTTTGCACGAATTGTCGGCGATGCCGAAGGCCAGCCAGCGGTTGCTGGATGACAGCGCTTTTGACGTCGAAGGCTGGCTTGCGGGCAAGATTGCCACGCGGTTTATCCGTGCGGAATCGGCGGCCTTCGTTGCGGGTGACGGTATCGACAAGCCCAAGGGCTTTATGCTGCCGCCCAAAGTGGCCAATTCGGCCTGGGCTTGGGGCAGTTTGGGCTATGTGGCCACGGGGGCTGCGGGTGATTTTGCGGCGGCCAATGCGGCGGATGCGATTATCAATCTGGTCTATTCCTTGTCTGCGACCTACCGCGCCAATGGCACCTTTGTGATGAACTCTAAAACCGCGGGTGCGGTGCGCAAGATGAAGGATGCCGATGGGCGTTTCTTGTGGTCGGACGGGTTGTCGGCGGGCGAGCCTGCACGGCTGATGGGTTACGGCGTGCTGATTTGTGAGGATATGCCGGATATTGCGGCCAATGCCTATGCGATTGCTTTTGGCGATTTCGCCAGCGGTTACACCATCGCCGAGCGCCCCGATCTGCGCGTGATGCGCGACCCCTTTAGCGCGAAACCGCATGTTCTGTTCTATGCGACCAAGCGTGTGGGCGGGGATGTGTCTGACTTTGCGGCAATCAAGTTGCTGAAATTCGCTGTGTCTTAAGCGGATAATGCGAAGACCCGGCCCCGTGAATTGGGGTCGGGTTTGGGCGCGCACTGGGGTTCGACCCTGACCCGGGTCGTCTAGCTGCTCCCTCCGTCCGAGCGATGCGGGGTGCGCGTTCAAGGTTTTGCCCAATGATATGGCGCGTTTAGACGGCGGATTTATCGGAGAATGAGAATGATATTGATCGAGCAAACACCGGTTCCCACGCAGGCTTTGCCGGTGCAGGCGCTAAAGAACCATCTGCGGCTTGGCACCGGGTTTGCCGATGATGGGATGCAAGATGGGTTGGTTGAGAGCTATTTGCGCGCGGCGATGGCGGCAATTGAAGGGCGGATTGGCAAGGCGCTGATTGCGCGTGAATTCGTGTGGCGGTTGGAGGATTGGCGGTCTGGGGGCGAGCAGGCGCTGCCGGTGGCCCCCGTGGCCAGCATCACAAGTATTTCCTTGCTGGACCGGGATGGGGTTGCCGAAGTGGTCCCGCCTGCGCTGTATCGTTTGGTCCAAGATATGCACCGCCCCCGTGTGCAGGCAGCGGGGTTCATGCTGCCGCAAGTGCCGATGGGTGGCACGATTGAGATTGCTTTTGTTGCAGGCTTTGGCCCGGCATGGGGCGATGTGCCGGCCGATTTGGCGCAGGCCGTGTTGATGCTGGGGGCCGAGTATTACGAGCGCCGTCATGACGGTGGGCAGCGGGCGAATGAAGGCTTGCCGTTTGGTGTGGTCACCTTGATTGAGCGTTGGCGCACGGTGCGCGTGCTGGGCGGGGGTGGCGCATGAAGCCGGTACATCTGTCACGCGCGCTGGTGTTGGAGGGGGCGATAGAGACCCCCGACGGTTTAGGCGGGATCACTGTGGTCTGGGCCGCACTTGGCACGCTTTGGGCCGAGGTGTTGCCCGGCACGGGCCGCGATACGGCGGGTGAGGAAGTGGTTTTGTCAACCGTACCCTACCGCATCACTGTGCGGGGTGCGCCGCAAGGGGCGGCCTCGCGCCCCATCAGCGGCCAGCGGTTTCGCGATGGCAACCGCCTGTTCACCATTTTGGCAGTGACCGAGCGGGATGAAAACGGGCGCTACCTTGTGTGCTTTGTCCGAGAGGAGACACCGACATGAGTTACGGAGCGGCGGCGGCCTTGCAAGCGGCGATTTACACGCGATTGACGGGGACCCCAGCGCTTGCAGGGGTAGCCGTGATGGACGCGATCCCATCAGGGGGCGGGACGGGGACGTTCGTTCTGCTTGGCCCCGAAGAGGTGATTGACCAATCAGACAAAACTGGAGGCGGGGCCGAGCATCGGTTGACCATTGCGGTGATCAGCGATGCGGCGGGGTTTTTGGCGGCCAAGGATGTGGCAGTGGCGGTATCAGATGCGCTGGTCGATGCGCCCTTGACGCTGGCCCGAGGGCATTTGGTGGGCTTGCGGTTTTTGCGCGCCAAGGCGGTGCGGTTGGACGAAGGCGGCACCCGCCGGATTGATCTGAGCTTTCGGGCGCGGGTTGAGGATTGAGATTTGGCGCCCTTGGCGCGTGACCTTTGAAAATGGAGAGATGTGATGGCTGTTCAAAACGGCAAGGATCTGTTGATCAAACTGGACATGGTTGGTGACGGCAGTTTTGAAACGATTGCGGGCCTGCGCGCCTCGCGGATCAGTTTCAACGCCGAGACGGTGGATGTGACCAGTCTGGAAAGCGTGGGCGGTTGGCGCGAACTGCTGGCCGGTGCGGGGGTGAAAACCGCGTCGATTTCCGGGTCGGGGGTGTTTCGCGATGCAAGCACGGATGAGCGGGCGCGCCAGATTTTCTTTAACGGAGAAATCCCGTTGTTTCAGGTGATTATCCCCGATTTTGGGGTGATTGAGGGGCCGTTTCAACTGTCTGCGATTGAATATGCGGGCAGTCATAACGGTGAGGCGACCTATGAGATGACCATGGCCTCGGCGGGTGCTTTGACGTTCACGGCGCTATAATGGCGAACCCTTGGACGGGTGAGGTGGCGGTGACGTTGGACGGCACGCGCCATGTGGCAAAGTTGACGCTGGGGGCGCTGGCCGAGTTGGAGGCCGTGCTGGAAACCGGGTCACTAATCGAACTGGTGGAACGGTTTGAGGCGGGGCGGTTTTCGACGCGCGATGTGCTGGCCTTGTTGGTGGCGGGCTTGCGCGGGGGCGGTTGGCAAGGGTCGGCCACGGATCTGCGGTCGGTGGAAATCGGTGGTGGTTTGGTTGAGGCGGCGCGGGCGGCGGCAGAGTTGTTGCCGCGGGCGTTTTCGGTGCCGGGCGAGACATGACAGGCATTGATTGGGCCGCCTTGATGCAGGTGGGCCTGCACGGATTGGGGATGCAGCCGGACGCGTTTTGGCGGCTGACCCCGGTGGAATTGCGCATCAAGCTGGGGGCGCAGGCAGGCACGGCCCCTTTGACCCGCACGCGCCTTGATGAGCTGGCGCGTGCCTTTCCAGATGTAAAGAAAGGGCCGATGGATGGCTGATATTTCAGGTTTAGAAGATCAGATTGCGGCACTGGAGCAGTCGCTGGACGGGGCTGGTGGTATGGTCGGCGCCTTTGAGGGGGAGCTGTCGCGGATGCGCGAAAGCCTGGTGTTTACGGGGCGTGAAGTGAACACGCTGTCCACCAGCATGGGCGGCGGGCTGCGGCGGGCCTTTGACGGGTTGGTGTTTGATGGGCTCAAGCTGTCGGATGCGTTGAAGGGTGTCGCCCAGACCATGATGGACACGGTTTATTCGGTGGCGATGAAGCCGGTGCAAAATGCATTGGGCGGCTTGGTCGCCAATGGAATGAACTCGCTGTTGGGCGGGCTGATGCCTTTTGCCGATGGCGCGAGCTTTTCCCAAGGTCGGGTGATGCCATTTGCCAAAGGCGGTGTGGTGGCACAGCCGACCAATTTTGCGATGCGCGGCGGGATGGGCCTGATGGGCGAGGCGGGGCCAGAGGCGATTATGCCCTTGGCGCGCGGGGCGGACGGGCGGTTGGGCGTGCAAGCGGCAGGCGGTGGGGGTGCGGTCACGGTGGTGATGAACATCTCGACCCCTGATGTCGCGGGTTTTCAACGCAGTCAAAGCCAGATCGCGGCGCAGGCGTCACGCGCGCTGGGGCGTGGCCAACGGAATAGGTAAGGGCGGATTATGGGATTTCACAACATACGGTTTCCGGCATCCTTAAGCTTTGGGTCGGTTGGTGGGCCAGAGCGGCGCACCGAGATTGTGACGCTGGCCAACGGGTTTGAGGAGCGTAACACGCCGTGGGCGCATTCGCGCAGGCGCTATGACGCGGGTGTCAGCCTGCGCAGCTTGGATGATGTCGAGGCGCTGATTGCGTTTTACGAGGCGCGGCAGGGGCAATTGTTTGGCTTTCGCTGGAAGGATTGGTCAGATTTCAAATCCTGTTTGCCGTCAAAAACGCCATCGGCTTTGGACCAGATTATAGGGTTGGGCGATGGGGATCGTTTGGTGTTTTCGCTGGCCAAAACCTATCGGTCGGGCGAACAATCCTATACCCGCCCGATTGTGAAGCCGGTTTTGGGCACGGTTTTGGTGGCGCTTGACGGTGATGCAAAGGTGGAGACGCTGGAATTCTCGGTCGATACGACGACCGGCGCAATTACCTTTCCAACGCCGCCCGATCCGGGGGTGCGCATCACGGCGGGCTTTGAATTTGATGTGCCGGTGCGGTTTGATACGGACCGTATCCAAACCTCGGTCGCGTCGTTCAAGGCGGGTGAGGTGCCCAATGTTCCGGTGCTGGAGTTGCGGCTATGATGGGCGGGGCCGAGGGGCTTTATGCACATTTGGAAACCGGTGTGACAACCGTTTGCCGCGCATGGGAGGTTTTGCGCAAAGATGGGCTGTGGTTTGGATTTACCGATCATGACACCGACCTGTCCTTTGGTGGGCAGATCTATAAGGCCAATTCGGGGCTAACGGCGCGGGCGTTGCAGCAAACCACGGGGTTGTCGGTGGATAACACTGAGGCGGTGGGGGCTTTGTCCGATCTGGCCGTGACCGAGGATGACATTCTGGCCGGGCGGTTCGATGCGGCCGTACTGACCGGGTGGGACGTGAACTGGGCCAATCCTGACGACCGCGTGCTGACCTTTCGCGGCACGATTGGTGAGATTACGCGCGGGGCAGGCGCGTTTCAGGCGGAGCTACGTGGGCTGACCGAAGGGTTGAACCAACCGCAGGGCCGCGCGTTTCAGCGCAGTTGCCCGGCGGTCTTGGGCGATGTGAAATGCGGGTTTGACCTGTCGCAGCCGAGCTTTTCGGCGGAGTTGGCGGTCGAGGCGATAACCGAGAGCCGTGTATTGGGCTTTGCTGGCTTGGGTGCGTTTGAGGATCGCTGGTTTGAAAAGGGCCGATTGATTGTGCAGTCAGGGGCAGCCAAAGGTGTGGTTGGAGTCATTAAGAATGACCGAGTTGCAGCTGACGGCCGCGTCGTAGAACTGTGGCAAATGGTTGGACCAAAGCTGGAGGTGGGCGATATCGTGCGCTTGGAGGCAGGGTGTGACAAGCGCGGAGAAACCTGCCGCTTGAAGTTCAACAATTTTCTGAATTTTCGCGGCTTTCCGGATATTCCGGGTGAGGATTGGCTGACATCCTATCCTGTTTCATCACGCCCTAATGCAGGCGGGAGCCTGGTGCGATGACACCGCATCAAACCCGCATCGTGACCGAGGCGCGTGGCTGGATTGGCACGCCTTATGTGCATCAAGCCAGTTGCAAAGGGGCGGGCACCGATTGTCTGGGCCTGTTGCGTGGGGTTTGGCGTGCGGTGCTGGGCGCGGAACCTGAACAGGTGCCTGCCTATACCAACGATTGGTCTGAGCCGGGGCGCGATGAGGTTTTATTGCGTGCTGCCGTTCGGTGGTTGCGACCCAGTGCCTTAGGGGGGGAGGCCCCCGGTGCTATTTTGCTGTTTCGGATGCGGGACGGCAGTGTCGCAAAACATCTGGGGATTGCGGGCGAGGTTGGCCCGCATGCCAGTTTTATCCATGCCTATACCGGGCATGGTGTCATCGAAAGCCCGCTGTCAGAGCCGTGGGCGCGCCGCGTGGTTGCGCGGTTTGAATTACCACAAGGAGTGCTGTGAATGGCAACGATTCTGCTTTCGGCCGTTGGGGCCGCAGCTGGGGCTGGGTTTGGCGGTACGGTTTTGGGCCTGTCGGGCGCTGTTATTGGGCGGGCGATTGGGGCCACCTTGGGCCGTGTGATTGACCAACGTTTGATGGGGGCCGGGTCTGAATCCGTGGACACCGGACGGATTGAGCGGTTTCGCCTGACCGGTGCGTCGGAAGGGGCGGCCATTCCGCAGATATATGGCCGGATGCGCGCGGCGGGCCATGTGATTTGGGCTACGCAGTTTGAAGAAACCTCGACCACCACAGGCAGTGGCGGTGGCAAAGGCGTGCCAAAACCAAAGGCGACGGTGACCAGCTATTCCTATAGCGTCAGCTTTGCGGTGGCTTTGTGTGAAGGCGAGATTTCGACGATTGGCCGGATATGGGCGGATGGGGCCGAAGTTGCGCCGACGACAATGAACCTGCGGGTGTACCGTGGCACCGATAGCCAATTGCCGGACCCCAAGATCGCGGCCGTGGAAGGGGCAGGCAATGCGCCTGCCTATCGCGGCATTGCCTATGTCGTGATCGAAGATCTCGATATCGGTCGCTTTGGCAATCGCGTGCCGCAATTGACGTTCGAGGTTGTACGCCCGGCGCAAGGGTTGGTTGCAGACAGCACCCCCGATATGACGCGCGCGGTGCGGTCGGTGGCGATGATGCCCGGCACAGGTGAATATGCGCTGGCCACAACCGCCTTGCACTACAAAGATGGGCCGGGAGTCAGCCGCACAGCCAATGTAAATTCGGCCTCTGGCGCAAGCGACTTTGCGACATCATTGGCGCAATTGCGGGGTGAATTGCCGAATGTGAAATCGGTGTCATTGATCGTGTCTTGGTTTGGAGATGATTTGCGCTGTGGCACGTGTTTGGTAGAGCCGAAGGTCGAGCAGAAGACCCAAGATGCTACCAATATGGCGTGGCAGTCCGGTGGGATTGCGCGGGGGGCGGCTATGGAGATTGCCAAGATCGCGGGGCGTTCGGTCTATGGCGGGACACCGTCGGATGCGTCGGTGATTGAGGCTATTCAGGCGGTGCGGGCGGGTGGGCAAGAGGTTATGTTCTATCCGTTTATCTTGATGGATCAATTGGATGGCAACACTTTGCCCGATCCATATTCTGATGCTATTGGCCAGCCCAAACTGCCATGGCGCGGGCGGATCACAAGTGCCAAGGCGCCGGGCCAGCCGGCAAGCCCGGACCGCAGTGCAGCCGCGGCAGCCGAGGTGGCGGCGTTTTTTGGGACGGCGGGGGCGCAGCATTTCGCAACAGCAGGTGGCCAAGTAGCGTATAACGGGCCAAGCGATTGGCGCTATCGCCGGTTTGTGTTGCATTATGCGCATTTATGTAAGCTGGCGGGCGGTGTAGATGCGTTTTGCATTGGGTCGGAAATGCGGGGGCTGACCCAAATTCGTGGGGCGGGTGACAGCTTTCCGGCGGTCGCGGCCCTGCGCCAGCTTGCCGCCGATGTGCGCAGCATTTTGGGACCACAAACCAAGATCACCTATGCGGCGGATTGGACCGAATATTTCGGCTATCAGGCCGATGGGAACCTGTATTTCCATTTGGACCCACTGTGGGCCGACCCGAATATCGATTTCATTGGAATCGACAATTACATGCCCTTGGCAGATTGGCGCGATGGCGAAGACCACGCGGATGCAGGGTATCAGACGATCTATGATCTGGACTACCTAGGTGGCAATGTGCTGGGCGGCGAAGGCTATGATTGGTACTATGACAGCGCCGAAGGTGAGGCAGCGCAGCGCCGCTTGCCGATCGAGGATGGCGCTTATGGTGAGCCTTGGGTCTATCGTTACAAAGACTTGAAAAGCTGGTGGCTGAACACCCACCATGAGAGGATTGCAGGGGTTCGCGCGCCTGTGGCGACCGCTTGGGTGCCACAATCCAAGCCATTCCGTTTTACCGAAT
Source organism: uncultured Pseudorhodobacter sp. (assembly GCA_965363575.1). Taxonomy (GTDB): domain Bacteria; phylum Pseudomonadota; class Alphaproteobacteria; order Rhodobacterales; family Rhodobacteraceae; genus Pseudorhodobacter. Next base: position 10,925 of record CBDTUV010000070.1, read on the forward strand.
ATGGCTGTGCGGCGATCGACAAGGGGGCGAACCAGCCCAACAAGTTTCTGGACCCGAAGTCGTCTGAATCCAGCTTACCCAAATTTTCGAATGGGCGGCGCGATGATGTGATGCAGATGCAATATCTGCGGGCGATGGCGCTGACTTGGGACAAC
>CBDTUV010000071.1:0-10832 GCA_965363575.1 uncultured Pseudorhodobacter sp.
TCAAAGGGCTCCAGATTGGTCAGATCAATCGTGTTCTGGCCTTTGTCAAACCCCGACAGAATTGACGGCGACAGCATATCACCGTCAAACACATAGATCGTATTGGGGTTGGCGGCGCGCTCGGCCTTGGCCACCGCGTTCAGCCGTGCAAAACCACCCCGACCGTTTTCATCGGCAAAGTTATAAACATCGCCAACGCCCAGAAATGTCAGCTTAATCGTATCGGCCATGGCGGCCGTCATTGGTGCCGCCACCATAGCCGTGGCCCCCAACAGCAGCGCAGACAAACGTTTGTTCAAGGTGTTCATGTTCAGTCTCCCTATCGGTTTATGCGTCCAACATTGCGCCGCTAAATGCGCTGAGTCAAAGGCTCCTGTCACAATACCGCGCCACAGATCACAAGCCTGCAAGCGAACGCAGCCCATTGACGCAAATTTGCGCAGCGTGCATGTAGATCCCCATGCTTATTTTCAAAATCTTCCGCCGCCCCGAATGGAACGAAATGCGCGATGTCGGCGAAACCGCCGGGGCGCCGATTGATCTGGCCGATGGCTATGTGCATTTTTCGACCGCTGCACAGGTGGCCAAAACCGCCGCCCTCTATTTTACCGACCAATCCGATCTGGTCCTCGTCGCGGTTGAGGCGGATGGTTTGGGCGATGCCCTGAAATGGGAGGCGTCGCGCGATGGGGCCTTGTTTCCGCATCTGTACCGCAAGCTGCACATGGCCGATGTGATTTGGGACAAAGCGCTGCCACTTGGCGCATCGGGCCATATTTTCCCTGAGGCGCATATGTTTCCGGGGGCCAAAGCGTGACATTTGCCGAACGTCTGGCCCTTGCGGCTTTGCACAAACTCGACCCCGAACGTGCGCATGGCCTGTCGCTTTTGGCGCTGCGTTTGGGGCTGGCGCCCGAACCGGGGCCATATACGACGCCGCGGTTGGTCACATCACTGGCTGGCATGTCCTTACCCAACCCCGTGGGTCTTGCCGCAGGCTATGACAAAAACGCCGAAAGCTTGCCTGCCCTGATGGTATCAGGTTTTGGCTGGCTTGAGGTGGGGGCTGTCACCCCCTTGCCCCAGCCCGGCAACCCAAAGCCGCGCCTGTTTCGCCTGACCAAGGACCGCGCCGCCATCAACCGCTTTGGTTTTAACAACCAAGGGATGGAGACGATTGCCGACCGTTTGGCCACCAAACCCACCGGCGTGCCAGTGGGTCTGAACCTTGGGGCCAACAAAACCTCGGACGATCGCGCGGGTGATTTCGCGCGTGTGCTGGCGCGCTGTGGGCCGCATGTCGATTTTGCCACCGTCAATGTGTCATCGCCCAACACAGAAAAGCTGCGCGATCTGCAAGGCCGCGCCGCGCTTGCCGGGCTGTTGGACGGGGTCATGGATGTGCGCGATGAGCTGCCGATCCAGATCCCGATTTTCCTGAAAATCGCCCCTGATTTGACCACGGATGAACTGGCCCAAATTGCCGAGGTGGCGCTTGCCTCTGGCTTGTCTGGCATCATCGCCACCAACACCACCTTGTCGCGCGACGGTCTGCGCAGCCCAAAACGGGTGGAGACTGGCGGGCTGTCAGGCGCGCCGTTGTTTGAAAAATCCACCCGCGTCTTGGCGCAACTGTCGCAGCTAACGAATGGTGCGATCCCGCTGATCGGCGTGGGTGGCATTTCTACAGCCGCGCAGGCCTATGCCAAAATCCGCGCGGGTGCGTCGGCTGTGCAGCTTTACACAGCGATGGTTTACCACGGCATCAGCCTTGTGTCAGATATCGCCAGCGGCCTAGATACCTTGTTGGAACGCGATGGGTTTGATACGGTTGCCGATGCCGTGGGAACTGACCGCGCGGCGTGGCTTTAGGCCTTTAAAACGCTTTGAACGTCATGGTCGTCAGCGTTTTCACAATGCCCGGTATATCAAACAACGCCGCTGACAAGTAATGCCCAACGTCCTGCCCATCGGGGATGTAGATTTTGGCGATCAAGTCATATTCGCCGCTGGTGGAAAACAGCTCAGACACCACCTCGCGGTCGTAAATCGCATCGGCCACCTCATAGGTTTTGCCGGGGGTACAGCGGAATTGGACGAAAACGGCGGTCATGGCAACGCTCCTGTGCTTTGTGCAAAACATAGGCGCGGGCGCGGGCTGGGGAAAGCCCTATTCCTCGGGTTGCAGTTCCAAAGGTGCGGGCTTTGCCACCAGATCCGACACGCCCAGCGCTGTCACCGGCAAGGCCAAACGGTTGCGAACCACCCATAACAGGCGGTCCTGCGCCCGCGTGATCGCCACATAGGCAAGCCGTTTCCACAATGGCATTCCGGCTTCGGACCGCCCGGCTTGGGCTGCGGCCCACAGATCGGGCGCAAAGACCTGCACCGTATCCCATTGACTGCCTTGGGCTTTATGGATCGTCACCGCCGCCCCGTGCAAAAACGCGGCACCCATCTTGGCGGCGGATGGGATGAAGGGTTCGTCCTCATCCGGCTTTTCGATTTTGATAATGCTGGCGGCTGAAACCTGCGGTTCTTCGGCGCCAACCACATGCAAGCGGGCAAAACCGTCGCGGTTGCCCGGCCCCATATAGATCACTTGCGCGCCTTTGATCAGGCCGCGCGCCTCTAGGTCGATGCGCTTTTTGCGGTGTTTCACGGGCAGTTCAATACCATCACAAATCAGCGGCTCACCTGGGATCAGCTCAAACTCTGGCGCGCCGTGGGCCGCACGAAACGCGGTGATCAGGCGAATGCGCGTCGCGTTGCGCCAGACCAGAACCGGGCTGCGGGCCATCAAATCACTGTCTACCCGCTGCGCCACAACAACGCGCGGATCACGGGCAGCGGCCTCTTCGACCATCCGTTCAAACGCTTCAAAACTTAAGCCGGGATCGGCCAGCGCATGCGCAAGGTCCAAGATCGGGTTGCCCGCGGTTTGGCGGTGGATGCGTTGCAGTTCCAACCGCCGGGTGCCGCCCAGCTTGTCAAACACCATCTCACCGGAATTGCCAACGGGGGCCAACTGCGCCGGATCGCCAAACAGCACAAGGGTTGGGAAAATTTCTCGCAGGTCATCAAACTGGCGCTGGTCGAGCATTGAGGATTCGTCGACGAAACCGACGTCCAGCGGCTCCTCTCGGCGTTTCCAGCCTTTGATAAAGTCAGACCCGCGCAGGCCCGCCGCCGCCAAAGCACCGGGAATGGACGCGACCGTATCGTAAAACGCTTTGGCGCGGTCCAGCGCCAATTCGGTCAGCCCTTCGACCTGCGGGCGGGGGCCGTTACCTGCCAGCCATTCGGCAATCATCTCATATTGCGGATCATAAAGCGGGGTGTAAAGAATACGGTGAATCGTGGTCGCAGGCACGCCGCGCAACCGCAGCACCGACGCTGCTTTGTTGGTTGGCGCCAAAATCGCCAAGGTGCGGCGGTCTTTGCGCTTTTTCCCCTCATAATCGCCCGACACAACATCAACGCCGGCCGCAACCATCGCTTTGTACAGGCTGGCGAGCAGCATGGTTTTGCCCGATCCGGCCTTACCCACAATCGCCATCACGCTGGCCTTGCCTTCACTTGTCGGGGTCAGGGTGGCATTGTCCAAATCAATGCCCATGCCCCGAAGCTGATCGGAAAGCCGGTCCCAAGCTTCGGCCTGATCATCCGAGAATGTGATTGCTGTGCTGTTCATCGCGCGACAATAGCCAAACCGCCGCCCCTAGACCAGCGGCGCAGACCATAAATCGTGCCTGAAAAAGCCGTAACGTGACCGCAAAAGCCATATTCCCGCCGCCCTAATGGGTGCGGCTTGCCGGGTTGTCCCTCTCCTCCGTCCCCGGGCGGGAAAGGCGCGCAAACGCCTCCTCCGCCACCTCTTTATCTGCGACCCGCAGCGTGGCGGTTACCTGCGCCGCAAGGGCGGGCAAATTGTTTTCCTCTGCATAGGCCCGCAGATCGGCCAATACATCAAAGATCCAGTCATGGCGCATTGCGCCCCCAATAAAAGGTTCCAAAAACGCCGCCAAATCACCTAGCCGACCAGGTTAGATTAGCCACCTATCTGTCAATAAATAGTAACCAAATCCACTATTCCTTGCGCCCAGCAAAAAGCCGCCGCCCCCATATGGGACCGGCGGCCTTGCAGCCCTATTGGGCCATCAGCGGTTTTTGCTGGCGTCCAGCGTATCCTCAAACGTGCGCAGCCCTGTGCGCGGCGCCTGCACCAGCACGGACATATTGCCCGGCTTATGCTCATTCCTACGCATTTTCATATGGGCCTCGGGAACATCATTCCAAGGAAACACCTCTGACATGCACGGGTCCAAACGCCGTTCCAACATCAGCTTATTGGCGGAGGACGCCTGTTTCAGATGCGCAAAGTGGCTGCCCTGAATACGCTTTTGGTGCATCCACAAATAGCGCACATCAAACGTACAGTTAAACCCGGTGGTGCCAGCGCAAATCACGACCATGCCACCCTTTTTGCACACCAGCGTGGACACCGGAAAGGTCGCCTCGCCGGGATGTTCAAACACCATATCGACGTTGTTGCCTTTGCCGGTAATGTCCCAAATCGCCTTGCCAAACTTGCGCGCCTCGGTGAACCACTCTTTATATTCAGGCGTGTTCACGGTGGGCATCTGGCCCCAGCAGTTGAAATCCTTGCGGTTGATGACACCTTTTGCGCCCAACCCCATGACAAAATCGCGCTTATCCTCCTCAGATATCACACCAATCGCATTGGCACCCGCCGTGTTGATCAATTGGATCGCATAAGAGCCCAGACCGCCCGACGCGCCCCAAACCAGTACGTTCTGGCCGGGCTTCAGGTCATGGGGCTCATGCCCAAACAACATCCGATAGGCGGTGGCAAGCGTCAGCGTATAGCAAGCGCTTTCCTCCCAGGTCAGGTGCTTGGGGCGCGGCATCAACTGCTGGGCTTGGACGTTGGTAAACTGCGCAAAAGACCCGTCCGGGGTTTCGTAGCCCCAGATCCGCTGGCTGGTCGAAAACATCGGGTCGCCACCGTTGCATTCTTCGTCATCGCCATCGTCTTGGTTGCAGTGGATCACCACCTCATCGCCAACTTTCCAGCGCTTTACCTTGTCGCCTACAGCCCAAACGATGCCAGACGCATCAGAGCCTGCGATATGATAGGGCTGCTTATGCCCATCGAACGGGCTGATCGGCAGGCCCAATGCGGCCCAAACGCCGTTGTAATTCACCCCCGCCGCCATCACCAAAACCAGCACTTCGTTGCTGTCGATTTTCGGGGTGTCCACCACTTCGACAAGCATCGCCGTGTTAGGCTCACCGTGACGTTCGCGGCGAATGGTCCACGCGTACATTTGCGCTGGCACATAGCCCAAGGGGGGCATTTCTCCGATCTCGTACAGGGCCTTTTCCGGTGCCTCATAGGCAACAATATCTAGCTGGGTATCCAGAGCCATACAGGCCTCCTCTTGCTCGTCATTCATGCCGCATCGCAGAATCGCAGCGGGCTTGAGACGAGGGATACGGCGTTTCGCGCAACTTTGCAATATATTCAGGTGGCATTTTTGTAACTTTATGTCCGCCGCGTTGCGGCATATTTGGCCTCTTCACCCAACGCCTGCCAAACTGAGGCGGCATAAAAGGCGACGATCGGCCCACCCCAGTGGGTTACGACCAGATTGCCCTTGCTGTCCTCGGCAAATCCGCGGGCGATCAAGGGGGCAAGGCCTTCGCCCGGCCATTCCGCCGCATTGCCCAGCCGCAAAGCAGCCCCTTTGTCCCGCAATTCTTGGACTAAAACCTCCGCTCGCTGGGTCAACTCATCCCTATCCGCCGGTCCAAGGCTCAAAGCGGCGGCCATCAAAGGCACTGGCAAAATCGGGACCGAGGCTGCGATCCGCGTCATCAGATCAGCGCCCAAGACTTCGGTGCGGCTGTCTGGCGCCTGCGCCAACCAATCGCGCAGCGACACAGGCGCGCCAAACCCGGCGGCGGCAATACCAAAACCGTTGAACCGGCCGCGCAGCTTTTGCCAAAGCAGTTTGGCACCAAACTTTGCCATAACCCCCAAACGCGCCCGAAACCGCCGGGTGCCTGTCGTTGCAGCCTTGGTCAGGACCCGGTCTTCCAACACGCGGTCATAGGCAAGGCCGACCGGCACAAACACCACATCGCGGCCCTGCGGGTCGAACCCCGCCACGATATAGCTGAGCAAACCCATCTTCGCAGGCCCCACCCGGCCATCAAGGCTTAGCCCACCCTCGGGAAACACCGCCTGCGTTGTGCCTTCGGCGGTGGCCATCTGCACATAGCGCGCCAAAACCCGGCGATAGAGGGCGTTTCTGCTGCCCCGCCGAATAAAATACGCCCCCATCGCGCGGATAATCCGGCTCAGCGGCCAAATGCGCGCCCATTCCCCCACCGCATACGACAGTGCAGAACGGTCCGCGACCAACCAAGTCACCAGCACATAGTCCATGTTGCTGCGGTGATTCATAACGAAAATCACCGTCGCCTCGGGGTCGATGCCCTTCAACTCTGCATCCACCCGGCCAATTCTAACGCGGTAGAGCTGTTTTGTCAGCCAGCGTGTGACCCGGGTTGCCACGCCAAAATACAGCAAGGTCGAAAACCCCGGCACAATTTCGCGCGCATAGGCTTTCGCCTCTTGAAACACCACGTTTTGCGGCGTGCCTGTCTCGGCCGCGTGGTCGGCAATCGCTTGCATCACGGCCGGATCATAGATCAGCCGCACAATTTTATCTTGCCTGCGCATCAGCTTGAACGGATCAACCGGACGCTGTAGTTTCGCATTCAGCCGCGCCAACCCCCGTTGGACCCGCCCGCGCAAAAACCAGCGAACCGACGGGAACAAGAAATGCGACGCAAAGGTGACCGCACCAAACAGCACGATCAAGACAAGCAGCCAAAGAGGAAGCGTGACGCTGGTGTTCATGACCAGCAATCTAACGCGGTTCGGACGGTGATGGATACTCCTCCCATTGAATTTGTTGCGGGCCGTGAACTTGCCCCCGATGCCGCAACTGCAAATCTGGCCCTGCTGCATTGCAGCGAATTGACACTGGCATAAAATGTCGCCTATCTATCACTCAACGTAAGAAAATTGCGCGACCACAGGTTAGGAGGCACGCCATGCCAGAACAAAACTCCCCCGCTGTCAAAGATAAGCCCTGGCTGTTTCGCACCTATGCCGGCCATTCCACGGCCTCGGCCTCCAACGCGCTCTATCGCAGCAACCTTGCCAAAGGCCAAACCGGTCTGTCTGTCGCCTTTGATCTGCCGACCCAAACAGGCTACGATTCCGATCATGAACTAGCGCGGGGCGAGGTTGGCAAGGTGGGTGTTCCGGTGTCGCATCTGGACGACATGCGCGCGCTTTTTGCCGATATTCCGCTGGATCAGATGAACACCTCAATGACCATCAACGCTACAGCGCCTTGGTTGCTGGCGCTGTATATTGCGGTGGCTGAAGAGCAAGGCGCTGATATTGCGGACCTAAATGGCACAGTGCAAAACGACATCATCAAAGAATACCTGTCGCGCGGCACCTACATATGCCCGCCCGCGCCCAGCCTGCGGATGATCACAGATGTTGCGGCCTACACCCAAAAGCACCTGCCCAAATGGAACCCGATGAACGTGTGCTCCTATCATTTGCAAGAGGCGGGGGCCACGCCGGAACAAGAACTCGCCTTTGCGCTGGCAACCGCCTGTGCGGTGCTGGACGACCTGAAAGGCAAAGTTTCCGACGCGGATTTCCCGAATATGGTTGGGAGAATTTCGTTCTTTGTGAACGCTGGCATCCGCTTTGTAACCGAGATGTGCAAAATGCGCGCCTTTGTCGACCTATGGGATGAGATTTGCCTGACCCGCTACGGCGTGAAAGACGCGAAATACCGGCGTTTTCGCTATGGCGTGCAGGTAAACTCACTGGGGCTGACGGAACAACAGCCCGAAAACAACGTCTACCGTATTTTGATCGAATCGCTTGCAGTAACCTTGTCCAAAAACGCCCGCGCGCGCGCCGTGCAACTGCCAGCGTGGAATGAGGCGCTTGGCCTGCCGCGCCCATGGGATCAGCAGTGGTCGCTGCGGATGCAGCAGATCTTGGCCTATGAGTCTGATTTGCTGGAATACGACGACCTTTTTGATGGGAACCCCGCCGTTGATCGTAAAGTCGAAGCGTTAAAACAAGGTGCACGGGATGAATTGGCCCAGATCGACGCAATGGGCGGGGCCGTGGCCGCGATTGCCTATATGAAGGGTCGGTTGGTCGAGGCGAACGCCGAACGCATTGCCAAGATTGAGTCGGGCGAGACGACGGTGGTCGGTGTAAACCGCTGGGTTGAAACTACGCCAAGCCCACTGACTGCTGGCGACGGGTCGATCATGGTGGCCGATCCAAAAGCAGAAGCCGATCAAATTCAACGCCTTAACGATTGGAAAGCCGCCCGCAGCGATGCCGCCGTTGAGGCCGCCCTTATAGCGCTGCGCAGTGCCGCGCAGGACGGGACAAATATCATGCGTCCGTCTATCGCCTGCGCCAAAGCCGGGGTTACGACGGGGGAATGGGGTGCCACGATCCGCGCCGCCTTTGGCGAGTACCGCGCCCCCACAGGCGTGTCGCGCAACCCATCGAACCGCACCGAAGGGTTGGAACCCATCCGCGAGGCAGTGCAAGCAGTTTCGGCAAAACTGGGCCGGCAGCTCAAGTTTCTGGTGGGCAAACCGGGTCTGGACGGCCATTCCAACGGCGCTGAACAAATTGCCGCCCGCGCTCGCGATTGCGGCATGGATATCCACTACGAAGGCATTCGCCTGACCCCATCCGAGATCGTGGATGCCGCTTTGGACCAAGAGGCCCATGTGGTTGGCCTGTCGATCCTGTCCGGTTCACACATCCCGCTTATCACTGAAGTGCTTGATAAAATGCAGAAAACCGGGCTGTCGCACATCCCGCTTGTCGTGGGCGGGATCATCCCGGAGGAGGACGCGGCAAAACTTCGCGCGCTCGGCGTGGCCGCGGTTTACACACCCAAAGATTTTGAGCTGAACCGCATTATGATGGATATCGTCACGCTGGTGGACAGCCAAACACTGGCTGCGGAATAAGCAATGACTACCAAAACGGGGCGCCCTTGAACCGGGCGCCCCAATTTCATCTTGGCTAAAATACCTCCGCCGGAGGCTCGGGCTTTCCGCAAACACCCGCCTCAGGCGTGAATCGCGCCATCGCCACAGGCAAGCGCCGCCTCACGCACGGCTTCGCTATATGTAGGGTGCGCATGGCAAGTTAGCGCCAGATCTTGCGCAGATGCGCCAAATTCCATCGCAACGCACACCTCATGGATTAAATCACCAGCCATCGGCCCGATGATATGCGCGCCCAAGATCCTGTCGGTATCCTTATCTGCCAAGATTTTCACAAAACCCTCGGCCTGAAAAATCGCTTTGGCGCGGGCGTTGCCCATAAAGGAAAACTTCCCCACCTTATAGGCACGGCCTGCTTCTTTCAGCTGTTCTTCGGTTTTGCCCACGGATGCCACCTCTGGCGTCGTGTATATCACGCCGGGGATTACGTCATAGTTAACGTGCCCCGCTTTGCCTGCCAGAACCTCGGCCAGCGCCATGCCTTCGTCTTCGGCCTTGTGGGCCAGCATCGGGCCAACGATTGCGTCACCGATAGCATACAAACCTTTGATATTGGTTGCGAAATGATCCGTTTTCACTTGCCCACGCTTTTCCATCTCAACGCCCAAAGCCTCTAGCCCCAAGCCATCGACAAACGGTTTGCGACCGGTCGCTACCAGAACACAATCGGCATCCAGCACGGATTCGCTGTCATCTTTGCGCAGCTTATAGGTGACTTTGGCCTTGCCATTTTTGGTCGCAACGCCTTGTACAGCAGCGCCCAAAATGAATTTCAGCCCCTGTTTCGCAAGTATTCTTTGAAAGCTTTTCGCGACATCGGCGTCCATGCCCGGCGTGATCGCGTCGAGGTATTCGACCACCGTCACCTCGGTCCCCAAACGCGCATAGACCGAGCCCATTTCCAGCCCGATAACACCTGCGCCAATCACCACCATCGACTTCGGCACCTTGTTCAAAACCAACGCGCCAGTCGAGGTGACGACCGTCTTTTCATCGACCTCAACACCCGGCAGCGATGCCGCCTCAGACCCGGTTGCGATGACGATATTCTTGGCCTCATGCACCTCATCGCCGACCTTGACCTGGCCCGCCGCAGGGATACTGCCCCAGCCTTTCAGCCAGGTTATCTTGTTCTTTTTAAACAAAAATTCGATGCCCTTGGTGTTACCGTCCACCACGTCTTGCTTATACGTTTTCATCTGGTCCCAATCGACCGAAGGCGACTTGCCCTTCAGGCCCATCTTGGCAAAATTATGCTCGGCCTCATGCAAAGAATGGGTCGCGTGCAGCAGCGCTTTGGACGGGATGCAGCCCACGTTCAGGCAGGTGCCGCCAAGGGTTTCGCGCCCCTCAACCACGGCCACTTTCAGGCCCAGTTGCGCGCAGCGAATGGCACAAACATAGCCGCCGGGACCCGCACCGATGATGATTACGTCAAAACTCGCCATGTTTTAGCCTTTCGTATGTTTCGCGTATGCGCTGCGTACAGCATCCGTACATACACGCGTATGCCATTAATATCAGATCAGTGCCGCGACGATCATGGTCACGGTCGCAAAAAAGCCCACGCCCCAGATGGCCGAGCGCCACGGCCGCCAGCCAAGCGCATAGGCGGGAATGTATAGGACGCGCGCGCCGAGGTATACCCAAGCCGCTGTTTGGGT
>CBDTUV010000072.1:0-10677 GCA_965363575.1 uncultured Pseudorhodobacter sp.
ACATGATCGCGATGGCCGGGATTGAAATGCCGCTCAAGGCGGTGCGCAGCCAGATTTCGTCAGCTGTGAACTTAGTCGTGCAGGCGAGCCGTTTGCAAGACGGCTCTCGTCGCATGACCTCAATCACCGAGATTACGGGCATGGAAGGTGAAGTCATCTCGATGCAGGAACTGTTCCGCTACGAGCGCCTCGGCCTTGCCCCAGATGGAAAAATCATCGGTCGCTTTAACGCCACAGGTGTGCGCTCGCATTATTCCGAACGTTTCCGTCAGTGGGGTTACGATCTGCCCGCCTCCATCTATGAACCCATCGCCTAAGGAAATCCCATGCAACTCAGCGCAGCCCCCCTCATTTATATTCTGATCTTCGTGGCGGTTCTGGTGCTGGTCGAGGGCCTTTACCTGACGGTGTTTGGCAAATCGATCAGCTTGAACAACCGCGTCAGTCGCCGCCTGTCGTTGCTGGAAAAATCCGGCAACCGCGAACAGGTTTTGGAACAGCTCCGCAAGGAAATGAGCCAGCACATGAAGGCGCGCGGCATTCCATTGTATTCGATCCTTGCCACCAAGGCGCAAAAGGCCAACATCGCCTTTTCGCCCAAGCAATTGCTGATGATTATGGCGGGGTTGTCGGTGTTTTCCTTCCTTGGTCTGACCATCGGCACCAGTGCGGAACCTGCCGTGCGCGCACTGATCGCGGTCGCGATGGGCGTTGGCGGAGTATACACTTGGGTGGCGAAGAAGGCCAAAAAGCGGATGGACCTGATGGATGAACAGCTGCCCGATGCGGTTGAACTGATGGTGCGGTCACTGCGGGTGGGTCACCCCTTTACATCTGCCGTGGCCATCGTCGCGCGCGAAGTGGCCGACCCTTTGGGCACCGAATTTGGTATGATTGCCGATGAGGCTGCCTATGGTCGCGATATTTCTGAGGCATTGAAGGAATTTGCCGAACGGATGGACAGCCAGGATTTGCGCTTTTTGGCCGTGGCTGTGACCATTCAACAAACCTCGGGCGGTAACCTCGCCGAGATTTTGCACGGATTGTCGCAGGTTATCCGGGCGCGTTTCAAGCTGTTCCGCCGCGTTCGCACCATCACGGCCGAGGCCAAGTGGTCGGGCATGTTCCTGTCTGCGTTTCCGATCGGGGCACTGGTCGCCATTCAGGTGATCAAGCCAGACTATTACGATGACGTCAAAGAAACTGAAGCCTTCATTCCAGCCGCTTTGGTCGTGGGTGCGTTTTTGGTGATCAATGTGATCTTTATGAAGATCATGGTAAATATCAAAGTATAAAGGGCCGAGCCAAATGCTTGATTCCATCTACCAATTTCTTGTCAATCAGTTGGGCCCTATGGGTCCGCTGATGGTGATCGGTGGGCTTGGGCTGTTGCTCATCTTGCTGACGCTGCCCATTATCCTGAAAAAACCACCCGAGCCGTTTGACAAAATCAAATCTCAGCGTGTTTCCTACAACACCCCCTCAATGGGAAAACAAGGGCTGCGCATGGGCACCAAGGGCGGTCACAGCGACAAGCTGCAAAAGTTTTCAACCTTTCTTGAACCGCAGAATGCTGAGGAGCTGTCGGCTGCACGCCTTAAACTGCTTCGGGCCGGGTATCGCGCGAAAAATTCGGTGCAACTGTTTCACTTTGCGCAACTGGTTTTGGGCATCACCTTGTTGGTTTTTGGCGTGATCTATACGTTTTTTGCCCAATCGCAGGGCGATGTGCCAACCCATATCGTCGTGTTGTCGACCATTGGGCCGGGTGCTGCGGGCTATTACTTGCCGCAATATTGGGTGCAACGGCGCGTACAACAGCGCCAGGAAGAAATCATATCCGGCTTTCCTGATGCGCTGGATATGATGCTGGTTTGCGTGGAGGCCGGACAATCGCTTGACCAATCCATCATGCGCGTGGCCAAGGAAAGCCGCGCGGGCTATCCCGCGTTGGCCGATGAATTCGATACGGTCGCGCAAGAGGTGAAGGCCGGCAAAGAGCGGGTTATGGTGCTTAAAGATATGGCCGAACGGGTGGGTGTTGCCGATGTAGCGTCATTTGTGACCACGCTGGTGCAATCGGCCACGTTTGGTACCTCTATCGCCGAAGCGTTGCGTGTCTATTCTGCCGAAATGCGGGATAAACGCGTGATGCGCGCCGAGGAAAAGGCAAATACCTTGCCGACCAAGCTGACCCTCGGCACAATGCTGTTCACCGTTCCGCCCTTGATGATCATTCTGATTGGGCCTTCGGTTCACGGTATTGCGCAAACACTCGGCGGGAGCTTTTAGCACCAGATGATACAACGATCGCCTGTTTTGATCGTGGCCTTGGCCCTAATGGCCGCCTGTCAATCGACGGGCGGCCTTTCGGCTGCGGACCGGGCGCGCAATGCCCCTTTTGCGGCAGATGGCAGCGAAAAAGGCGTCGATGGCTTGCTGGTCGGGCACCGTTTGATGGAGGCTGCCGAGTATGAGCTGGCCTTGCGTGCCTATCTGCGGGCAGCCAGCGAGCAAGGCATGACGGCCGATGTGCTGTCGGCCCTTGGGTCTGCCAACCTGCGATTGGGCCGCTTGGGGCAGGCAGAAACCTTGTTGCGCCAAGCGGTTAAGGCCGATCCCACCTCGGTTCCTGCCCAAAACAACCTTGGCGTGGTGCTTATGGAACGCGGCAAATTGGGTGAGGCACGTGGCGTGTTTCAACAGGCCTTTGCACTCGATAGTGGCAGTTCAGACTCAATTCGCGAAAATCTTCGTCTTGCTATCGCGCGAACCGATGCGGCTGTATATGATGAGAAAGCACAAAGTCACGACTTCTCTCTGGTGCGGCGCGATGAAGGGCAATATGTGCTTCTCTCGCAGCTTTAGGGACGAGGACACCGAGCAGTAAAAAAAGGACGCAAAATGCGCCACCCTGTCTTTCTTGCCCTGTGCCTTAGCGGCACAGTTGGTCTAATGGGCTGTCAAAAAGCCTCTGACGGCGAAGTAAGCCGAGCGATAAAAAACGTGAATGTCATTGATGAGTCCAATCTCAACGACATCATGCTGACGGTAGGCGACCCCAATGAATCGGTTGCCTATTTCCGCAAAACCCTTTCAGAAAACCCCGACCGGGTGGATATCAAGCGGGGCTTGGCGAAATCCTTGGTTCGCGCCCAGTTACCGCAAGAAGCGGCATCTGTGTGGGCCGCCGTTGTGGCCGACCCTGCCGCCACCAATGATGACCGCGTGGCCTATGCCGATGCGCTGATCCGCTCTAACGAGTGGAAACGTGCCGAGGCAGAATTGAACAAAATTCCGCCCACCCATGAAACTTTTGAGCGGTACAAACTGGAAGCGATGATCGCTGACAGCAATAAAAACTGGAAAAAAGCTGATAGTTTTTATGAAATTGCGGTGGGTCTGACCACAACACCCGCCGGCGTCTACAACAACTGGGGCTTTTCCAAGTTGACGCGGTCCGATTTCCCCGGCGCGGAAAAGCTGTTTTTTGACGCGCTGACCTATGACCCGCAGATGTTCACCGCCAAGAACAACCTGGTTTTGGCGCGCGGCGCGCAGCGCAAGTATGACATTCCGATCATCAAAATAACCCAGACCGAACGGGCGCAATTGCTGCACACCATGGCGTTGACCGCAATCAAGCAAGGCGATGTGCGTATTGGCAAAGGCCTGTTGCAAGAAGCGATTGACACCCACCCGCAGCATTTTGACGCCGCTGTGCGCTCGCTTGCTGCCCTTGATGCTAAAGTGACGAATTGATGCTGACAGACGTGACCTCTTTGCTTTGGTTCCTGCCGTTCACTGTGCCAATCGCAATTTGGGTGGCGTGGTCGGATATGAAGTTCATGAAAATCCCGAACAAGGCCGTTTTGGCCTTGCTGGCGGTGTATCTGCTGGTTGGGCTGTTCGTGTTTCCGCTGAAAATCTGGGCTTGGGGTTTGGCATTGGGGGCGATTGTGCTGGTTGTTGGCTTTGTTGCCACGGCGGCGCGGATGATGGGTGCGGGTGACGCCAAATTCGGTGCAGCGATGGCACCGTTTTTCGCCACGGCCGATGTGCGTTTGGTTTTGTTTCTGGCCGCCGCTTGCTTGTTTGGCGCGCTGACCAGCCACCGTTTGGCCAAGCACAGCAGCTTTGTGCGCAACCGCACGCCAGATTGGCTAAGCTGGACCCATAAGGATTTTCCCATGGGCTTTGCACTGGCCGGAATGTTGATTTTCTTTCCTGTTGTGGACAGCTGGATTGGCTAAGCAGTTCATTCTTTTGAAACGCCCACACGGCAATAATGCGACCGACGACAACCAAAGGTGCGCCAGATGAACGTTCAAACACAGCAGCCGAATGTCCTCCCCCCGCCCTCGTGCAAATCACTGGCAGAGGTTGGGCTGTCACTGGTCATGATGCGGGACATCTTGCTGAAAACCATGTTCCGCACCAACCTTGATCTGACGTCCGTCATCGCGCGCGCGATCTGTTTGCCGGTGCAATTGACCCAAGAATTAATCGACCTTGCCCGGACCCAGCGCTTGCTTGAGGCGACAGGCACAATGCACGCCACATCCAGCGCCGAAATGGGCTATCAACTGACCGATGCCGGCAAGGCCCGCGCCTTGGACGCGCTGTCGCAGTCTGAATATTACGGGGCCATGCCTATCCCGCTTGACAATTACCGTGTGCAGGTTGAACGCCAATCGGTGCGCAACATCCGCCTGACGCGTGAGCAGTTGACGGGTGCTATGGGCCATCTGATCTTGCCGCCTGACCTATTGGGCAACCTTGGCCCGGCGATCACATCGGGGCGGTCTATCTTGATGTACGGCCCGCCCGGTAATGGTAAGTCCTCAATTTCAAACGGCATTCGTGATGCGATGGGGGATAAGATCTATGTTCCCCGCGCGCTGGAATATGCGGGACAGGTTATCACGGTCTATGACCCCATCGTCCATTCCGCCGCCGAAGAGGCGACCGATGACCCCAATTCGCTGCGCCGCACCTCGAACCGGTTTGACAACCGTTATGTGTATTGCGAACGGCCAACGGTGATCACGGGGGGTGAGCTTTCGCTTGAAATGCTTGATCTGACTTACAACTCGACCGCGCGGACCTATCAGGCCCCTTTGCAGTTGAAATCCACCGGCGGCATTTTCATCGTCGACGACCTTGGTCGCCAAGCCGAACCGCCGCAAAAGCTGGTCAACCGCTGGATCGTTCCACTGGAAGAGGCCAAGGATATTCTTGCCCTGCAATCGGGTGAGAAGTTCACCGTGCCGTTTGACACGCTGGTCATTTTCTCTACCAACTTCCACCCGAATGAGATTTTTGACGGCGCGGCCTTGCGGCGTATCTTTTTCAAAATCAAAATCGACGGGCCGGATCAGGAAAACTTTCTGAAAATTTTTGCCATGGTTGCGCGGGCGAAAAAGATGCCTTTGGATGAACGCACTTTGGTGCATTTGATGAAGGTGAAATTCCCGACCATTCAGAATAACTATGCCAACTATATGCCAAAATTCCTGATTGAGCAGATGATGGCGGTGTGTGATTTTGAAAACACGCCGTACCATATGACACCCGATTTGATCGATCGCGCGTGGGGCAATATGTTTGTGAAACAAGAAAAGATCGCACACTGACGGCGGGGCAAACCAAGGCGGGCATCGGGTTGGCAGGCTGTGGCCGCATGGGTGCGCCCATGCTTGCGGCCTTGTGCCGCGCTGGGTTTGACGCGCGCGGGTTTGATCTGCGCCCCGCTGCTGGGATTTCAGGGCATTCCCGTCACCAATGACCCTTCGACCTTTGCCAATGGCTTGAAAACCCTGATTACAGTTGTGCGTGATGCTGACCAAACCGATGATGTTTTGTTTGCGGATCAAGGCTTTGCCCATGCGCCCCAGCTTGAAACAATCATCATCTGCTCAACCCTGTCGCCGCGTTATGTGCGGGGGTTGCGGGGCCGGGTTTCAAACCATATCGCACTAATGGATGCGCCGATGTCGGGGGCGGCGATTGCAGCACAAGACGCGCGGCTGTCGTTCATGCTGGGCGGTGCTGCGAATGATCTTGACCGCGCGCAACCATTGTTTGCGGCCATGGGCCAGCATTTCCACCGTATGGGCGGGTTTGGGGATGGTATGGCGGCCAAGGTTTTGAACAACCTTCTTGCCGCCTCAAACACCGCTATGACGCGGCTTGTGCTGGATTGGGCCGATGCGCAAGGGATTGACGAAACACGGCTTTTGGCGCTGATCCAAACCTCATCAGGGCAAAACTGGTTCGCGTCTGGCATGACCACAATCGAATTTTCCCGTGATGGGCATGACCCCGACAACACCATCGGCATTTTGGTCAAAGATGTTGCCGCCGCATTGGACGCGGCCCCCGATGGCGCAGATCTGACCCTGCCGCAAACGGTTCAGGCCGCGATCAAGGGTTTGCGTCCGCGCAGCGCATAACGCCGGTTTCCGTTACAATCATATCTAGCCGCTGGTCGGTCGGCTCTATCGGCACCTCTGGAATCTCTTGTCCGGCAAAGGCAAAACCCACGGCCAAAACCTGCCCGTGCGCGCGCAAGCCTTCCAGCGTGCGGTCGTAAAACCCACCGCCATAGCCCAAACGGTAGCCCCGCGCGTCAAAGGCGACCAAAGGCACGATCAGCACCTCCGGCTCTACCCACGCCCCTTCGGCAGGGATCAGCGCACCAAACGCGCCGGGTATCATCGCACAGCCCGGCGACCATTCGCGAAACCGCAGCGGTTGACCTGCCCCCGTAATCACCGGCACGCAGACCACGCCTTGATGGGCCGCCATCGCAGGCAGCGGGTCAATTTCGGTTCGCATCGGCATATAGCCTGCCAAAACCTTGCCGCCTTGCATTGCCAAAACGTCGGCCAAAATCTCGGCGGCCTGTCCCTGCCCCGCCTCGAACGCCTGTTTGCGCGCTGCGAACGCGCGCTCTCGAGCCGCTTTCTTTAGAGCAATATCCATGAGGCCAATCCCAAAAAGGCAAAGAAACCAACGACATCCGTCACCGTGGTTACAAACGGCCCCGAGGCAAGGGCCGGGTCAATGCCAAAACGCTGCAGGCCCATCGGGATCAAAATCCCCCCTGCCGCGGCCGCGATCAAGGTCAGCACCATTGCCACCCCGATCACCACAGCCAGCATTGGAATGCCAAACCAAGCGCCCGCAATCAACGCCATGATCAGGCCAAATGCCACCCCGTTCAATGCCCCCACCGCCGCCTCTCGTCGTACCACGCGCAGCGCGTTTTGCGCGGTCAAATCGCGGGTGGCCAAGGCGCGCACCGCCACGGTCATGGTTTGCGTGCCAGCATTCCCGCCCATCGAGGCAACAATCGGCATCAACACCGCAAGGGCGACCATTTTATTGATCTCATCCGCAAAGGCGCTAATCACCGTAGACGCCAAAATCGCGGTCAACAGGTTTACAAACAACCAAACCGCCCGGCCTTTCGCTGCCTCCCAAACCGTGTCCGACAGGCTGGCCTCGTCGCCAACACCCGCCATCCGCAGCATGTCTTCCTCATGCTCTTCGTCCAACACGTTCATCGCGTCATCAATGGTGATCACGCCGACCAATCGGCCATTTTCATCAACCACCGGGCAAGAAATCAGGTGATACTGGTTAAAGATATAGGCAACATCGGCCTCAGGCTCGGTCGCTTCAATGATGCGAAAGCTGTCTTCCTCAATCGCCTTCAGCAACACCTCGCGCCGTGCCGACAGCACACGCCCCAGCGTCACATAGCCCACCGGTTTCATGTCATTATCGACAAGAATGATGTGGTAAAACTGATCCGGCAATGTCTCATTTGATCGTAAGTAATCAATGGCTTGCCCGACGTTCCAGTGTTCGGGCGCTACCACAACCTCGCGCTGCATCAAACGCCCGGCGGAATAGTCGGGATAGCCCATCGCCCGCTCAACCGCGACCCTGTCATCGGCCTCTAGCGCGCCCAGAATACGGTCGTGGTCTTCTTCTTCCAGGTCTTCCAGAATGTCGACAACATCGTCGGTATCCAACTCACGGACAGCCTCGGCCAAGACCGAGGGCGACAGCGAATCAATCACCTCCTCGCGGATGCTTTCATCCAGTTCCGACAGGATTTCCCCATCAATCCCGTCAGGCCACAAACGCAGCAAATCGCGCCGGTCACTTGGGCTGATCTGTTCCAAAAGGTCGGCGATGTCGGCCGCGTGCAGCGGGTCCAGCAATTCATCAAGGCGCACGGCATCTTGCGCCTCAACAGCGTCCTGAATGGCCTCCACCCGGCGGGCGTCCAGCACATCTTCCTCCATGACGTCGATATCGTCGGACATATTTCCCCCCGGCCTGCGTTCGCCCTGACCCTACGATAGAGGGCCGCAAAGAAACAGGGGCGATTGGGAAATTTACGCGGGCACCAAAACCGATTAGGGTGGCGCGAATGGCAACGATAACTGGTGCATGCAATGGCTGAACTGATCCTTGGGCAAGTCCTTTCCTATCACGGCGACCCGTTTGTAGAGGGGCCGGATGCCGTGCATGTGGAACCACAAGGCGGCGTGGTCATGCTTGGCGGTGAGATTGTTGCGATGGGTAAAGCCGACGCGCTGCGCAACGCCTATCCCCAAGCCACCGTGACCGATCACGGCAAGTGCCTGATTTCACCGGGTTTCATTGACCCCCATGTGCATTATCCCCAAACCGCCATCATCGCAAGCTGGGGCAAAAGGCTGATTGACTGGCTCAACACCTATACCTTCCCCGAGGAAATGCGCTTTGCCGACCCTGACTATGCCGCTGAGATCGCCAACCGTTATTTCGATCTAACGCTGGCAAATGGCACGACGACCGTCTGTTCCTATGCCACGATCCACCCTGAAAGCGTGGATGCGTTCTTCACGGCGGCCCAAACGCGGGGGCTGCGCGCTTTCGGCGGCAAAACCTGCATGGACCGTAACGCGCCCAAGGGTCTGCAAGACACCGCCAAATCCGCCTATGATGACAGCAAGCAGTTGCTGGAAAGATGGCATGGGGTGGACCGGCTGTCCTATGTCATCACCCCGCGCTTTTCACCAACCTCGACGCCCGAACAGCTTGCAGCCCTCGGCACGCTTTGGACGGAAAATCAGTCCTGCCTGATGCAAACGCATCTGTCGGAACAAACCGATGAAATCGATTGGGTCAAAACCCTGTATCCCAGCGCCCGCGACTATCTTGATACCTACGAGGCCCACGGTCTTTTGGGCATGGGCGGCCTTTACGGCCACGCCATCCATCTGGAACCGCGTGAGGTGGACCGGCTGGTTGAGGTCGGCGCAAGCCTGATCCATTGCCCCACCTCCAACACCTTCATCGGTTCGGGCTTGTTTGATATGGAGGGTTTGGTCGCGCGGGGTTTGCGGGTGGGTCTGGCCACAGATACGGGCGGCGGTTCGTCCTTTTCCATGCTGCGCACAATGGCTGCCGCATATGAGGTGGCGCAACTGCGCGGCACCTGTCTGCACCCCTCCCAGCTTTGGTGGCTTGCCACCCAAGGCTCTGCCCGCGCGTTGCGTGCTGAACAGAAAATCGGCAATATTGCCATTGGGATGGAGGCTGATCTTGTCGTCATCGACCTCGCCTCAACCGCGGCCATCGAACAGGCGACGCGGCGCGCCGAAACCCTGTGGCAGTCGGTTTTCCCAACCATAATGATGGGCGATGACCGCGCGATCACAGCGGTTTACGTCGGGGGCAATCGCATCTGACCCCATTTCATCTTGGCCCAAATACCTAAAACAGGCGGCTAACACACAGGGGGGCTGGTGGTTTACTCCACCAACTCCCACCCATCCGGGTCAAAACCAAACTTCAGCGCAATCTCGGTTGCGCGCTTTTCCTCGGCCCAAATCGCTGCGGCTGAGATTTCCATCTCACCCGTGCGCGCCTCTAGCGTCTCGCCATCCTCGTCTTGCCGGGTCTCAAACCCTGCGGCCTTCAGCGCCTTTTCGGCGGCGGCGAACGGGGCATCAACCTCCTCGGCCAAGAACAGAAAATTCACCACGGCACGTTTCGGCAAGGTATCGATTTTGCCAATCTCGACAAAGGTGTCAAAGGTTTCGGCCTGCTGCGCTTTGTAATCATGGGTCATGGTCTGCTCCTGCCAAAGGTTGCGCCTTACCTGCCCAAACGGGACAGGTGGCGCAAGGGGTTATTGCTGCAAACGCCGCGCCAGTTGGTTTTGCCGCGCGATCACGGCGCCCAGATCCAGGGTCATCATCGCACCGTCCCGCACCACAGCGCGGCCTTCCACAATCAAATCGCGCACCTTCATCGGCCCTGCCAGCAAGAACGCGACCGGGTCCCACGACCCTGCCGACTCAACCCCCGACACATCCCAAATCGCAATATCAGCGCGTTTTCCCACGGCGATCGACCCGCAGTCGTGCCGCCCCAGCACCTGCGCACCGCCCAAAGTCGCGATTTCCAGTGCCTCCCGCGCGCTCATCGCGTCGGCACCGCGGCTTACGCGCTGCAACAACATGGCTTGGCGCGCCTCAAACGCGATATTGCCCGCATCATTGCTGGCCGATCCATCCACGCCCAAACCGACCTTGACGCCGGCATCCCGCATCGCCCGAACGGGGGCGATGCCCGACCCAAGGCGGCAGTTCGAACAGGGGCAATGCG
>CBDTUV010000073.1:0-10661 GCA_965363575.1 uncultured Pseudorhodobacter sp.
GTGCGGGGGGCTGGCCCCCCGCCTTTAGGCTTGGTGCGGGGGGCTGGCCCCCCGCCTTTAGGCTTGGTGCGGGGGGCTGGCCCCCCGCTATGGGTCCATACTAACCCATGCAACATCCTGACCTCATCATCCCTGACGATGGCAAACTGGCACAAAACATTGCCCATTTTGCCCGTGCTTTGCGCAAGGCGGGCTTGCCGATTGGGCCGGGCCAAACCTTGGATGCGGTGCAGGCCGTGGCTGCCGTGGGGTTTACGAACCGGGCTGATTTTTACTGGGCGTTGAATGCGTGCTTCGTGCGCCGCCCCGAACATCGCGCGGTGTTTCACCAAGTGTTTCGGCTGTTCTGGCGCGATCCGCGCTATTTGGAACATATGATGTCCTTGATGCTGCCTGCGGTGCGCGGCACCCAAGATGACCAACCTGCGACCCCGTCTGAAAAGCGCGCGGCCCAAGCGTTGCTTGATGGCACCCAGCCCGATGTGCCAGACCCTGAGGCACAAGACCAAGACACCCAGATTGATATTGACGCCTCGCAAACCATGTCGGCCACCGAACGGTTGCGCCAGTTGGATTTTGAACAGATGAGCCTGGCCGAGGTGGCGCAAGCCAAGCGGATGTTGGCGCGACTGCGTCTGCCCATCGCCCCTTTGATCACCCGTCGCCATATGGCGGGCAGCGGGCAAGGGATCGATGGGCGGGCCACCCTGCGCGCAGCCATGCGCCGGGGGGGCGAGGTGGCCCGTCTGGCGCGCACCAAACCGGGGAAACGTTGGCCAAATTTGGTTGTGATCTGCGATATCTCGGGCTCTATGGCGCAGTATTCGCGGTTGGTTTTGCATTTCATCCATGCGGTCGCCAATGCGCGCGGGCAAGGCTGGGCGCAGGTGCATGGCTTTACCTTTGGCACGCGGCTGACCAATATCACCCGCCATCTTGCCAAGCGCGATGTCGATGCGGCCTTGGCCGCCGCCGGGGCGCAGGCGCAAGATTGGTCGGGCGGAACGCGGATCGGGTCATGCTTGGCCGATTTTAACCGCGACTGGTCGCGCCGTGTATTGGGGCAGGGTGCGGTTGTGCTGCTGATCACCGACGGGCTGGACCGCGACGATACCCAGGTGCTGGCGCGGCAGATGGAACGGTTGCACCTGTCTTGTCGCCGCTTGATCTGGCTGAACCCGTTGCTGCGCTGGGATGGATTTGCGCCGCGCGCAAGCGGCATCAAGGCGATGCTGCCGCATGTCGACAGCTTTCGCGCGGGCCATTCAATTGCTTCGCTAGAGGCGTTGGGAGCCGCAATTTCCGATGCCCGTGATGGTGGCGAAAAAGCACGGCTGCTGGCGATGTTGCGCGAAGAATAACCGCGACCAGCGCCGGGTTTTGGCGTAGGGTCAAGGGTAGGGGAGCAAAATGACACAGACCACATATGACGATATTCCCGAGATTGCGCTGGGCTGGCACGAGGCTGGCAAAGGCGCAGCCCTTGCCACGGTGATTGACACGTGGGGGTCAGCCCCGCGCCCGGTGGGCAGCCAATTGGCGATTGCAGGCGACGGCGCGATGATGGGGTCGGTTTCGGGCGGTTGTGTCGAATCTGCGGTGGTGCATGCGGCGGTGGAGTGTTTGGCCAGCGGGTTGCCCCAACTTTTGACCTATGGGGTGGCGGACGCCGATGCTTTTGCTGTGGGGCTGGCCTGTGGCGGTACCATTCGGGTGCTTGTGGAGCCTGTGGGCGACGCTCCGCTTGCGATAGCGCCTGTTCTGTTGGCGGATTTGGTGGCCGCGCGGGCGGCTCGGCAAGCGGTGGCGTTGCTGACCCATTTAGAAACCTATGAACGGCGTTTGACACTCGGCCCCGGTGATGCGCGGGCCGAAGCGATCGCAAGCCGATTGCGCAGCGACCGCTCGGGGCTGGAAGAGGATGGCTGGTTCATCGCCGTCCATAACCCGCCGCTGCGGATGGTGATTGTGGGGGCTGTGCATATCGCGCAAGCCTTGGTGCCGATGGCGCGGGCTTGTGGCTATGACCCCATTCTGATCGACCCACGCGGGGCGTTCGGGTCGCAAGCGCGGTTTCCGGGGCAAAGGATAGTGGAGGATTGGCCGGATGAAGCGATGGCCGCACTTAAACCCGATGCGCGCACCGCGATTGTGACCCTGACCCATGACAGCAAGTTGGATGACCCGGCGCTGCTTGCGGCACTGGCATCGGAGGCATTCTATATCGGTAGCCTTGGGTCAACCCGTACCCACGCCAAACGGGTCGAACGGTTACAGGCGGCGGGGATTGCACCCACGCAAATCGCGCGTATTCATGCGCCCGTGGGCCTGAACATCGGGGCGAAATCACCAGCGGAAATCGCGGTGTCCATTGTGGCGCAAATCACCCAAACCCTGCGGCAAAGCTGATGGAGTTTGGTGAGGTTCCTTTGGCAAAGGCCGATGGCGCGATTTTGGCGCATTCCGAGGCGCTGCCCAATGGCGGCCGTTTGCGCAAAGGGATTGTGCTGGGGCAGACCGAGCTTGCCTTGCTGGCCGCCGCCGGGATTGGGGCTGTGACCGTGGCGCGGCTGGGCGCCGAGGATGTGCATGAGGATGCCGCGGCCCTGACCCTTGCCCGCGCTTTGGTACCGGATGAAACGGCGGCAGGGCTGGTGCTGAAGCGCATGGGCACGGGGCGTGTGAATATACTGGCCGCAGGGCCGGGGATTGTTCGGTTGAACGCACGGGCCATTCACAAACTGAACGCGGCCCAACCGATGATTACCATAGCCACCGTGCCGGAATGGCAGCGGATGGAGGCGGGGGGGATGGTGGCGACCATCAAGATCATCGCTTACGGCGTGCCGCGTGACGGCCTTGCAAAGGCTTGCACGTTGGGCGCGGGGGCGATTTCGCTGCTGCCGCCTGTGCGGACCCGAGTTGTGCTGATCCAAACGGCTGTGGCCGATGAGGATGGGAGCAAAGGCCACCGCGTCACCGCTGACCGTGTGGCGCGGCTGGGCGGCACGCTTGCGCCCAAGCAAGTTGTGCCGCACCGCATGGCAGATCTGGCGTCGGCAATTCGGGCGGTGAGGGATGCGGATTTGATCTTGATCCTCACGGGCTCTGCCACGTCGGATCTGCGCGATACCGCCCCGCAAGCCTTGCGGCAGGCTGGTGGCAAGGTTGAGCATTTTGGCATGCCGGTCGATCCGGGGAATTTGCTCTTTATCGGGCAGCTGGGCCGCGTGCCGGTGATCGGCTTGCCGGGCTGTGCCAAATCGCCTTCGCTGAACGGGGCGGATTGGGTGCTGGAACGGGTAATGTGCGGAGTGCCTGTCACCGCACGCGCAATTTCCTCGATGGGGGTCGGCGGGTTGCTGAAAGAAATCCCCAGCAGGCCAAAACCCCGCGAAGGGTAGGGCGGAATGCAAAAGACCTGCGATAAAAAAAAGGGGCCGCAAAGGCGACCCCTTTTGAAATTTTGTAAGGATGGGGCGGTTACTTTGGCCCGATCATCATCACCATCTGGCGGCCTTCCAGCTTGGGAAAGCTTTCCAGCTTTCCAGCTTCTTCGGCAATCACGTCATCGGCCACGCGGTTCAACAATTCCAGACCAAGCTGCTGGTGGGCCATTTCACGGCCCCGGAACCGCAAGGTCACCTTAACCTTGTCGCCTTCGCCCAAGAACTTGAGCACAGAGCGCATTTTGACGTCATAGTCATGCTTGTCAGTGCCGGGACGGAACTTGATTTCCTTGATCTCAATGATGTGCTGCTTTTTGCGGGCTTCTGCCTCGCGCTTTTGCTGCTCATACTTGAATTTGCCAAAGTCCATGATCTTGCAGACCGGTGGCTCCGCATTGGGCGAGATTTCGACCAGATCAAGCCCAGCCTCCTCGGCCATGGCCATCGCGCGGGCGGGCGTTACCACGCCTACATTTTCGCCATCCGCACCAATCAGGCGAATCTCGGGGCTGCGGATGCGGTCGTTCACGCGGGGGCCCGTATCGCGTTGCGGCGGGGCGTTGTGGGGTCTGCGGGCTATGGTTTGCTTCCTTCTTTCATTGATATCGGTGCGAGGGCTTGCCCCCACGCGGCGTAAAATAGACCCGTGGGCGCGGTTGTTCAACACCTTTCGGTCGAAACATGCCGTATGTGATGCTGCAGGGCAGCAAAGTCTTTCCAATTCGGCTGATTTCTGTCATGTAACCTTCGCAACCGTCAGCGCAGACGGGTTATGGGAGATTAAATGATGAATAAGAATGTTATCGTAGGTGCAGTCCTGATCGCTGCTGCTGGTCTTGGTTATTATCAATTCAGCGTTGTGCCAGCCCAACAAGCTGCACAAGAAGCAACAATGAAGGCCGCAGAAGAGGCAAAAGCTGCAGAAGCTGCTGCTGCAGAAGCTGCCGCCAAAGTTGCTGAAGAAGCAAAAGCTGCCGAAGAAGCTGCGGCCAAAGCGGCTGAAGAGGCTGCTGCAAAGGCTGCAGAAGAGCTGAAAGCTGCGGAAGAAGCTGCCAAGAAAGCCGCTGAAGAAGCTGCAATGACCGCAGAAGAAAAAGCAGCCACTGTTGAAGCAGAAGCCAAAGCTGCAGCTGATGCTGCCGAAAAAGCTGCCGCCGATGCGGCTGCCGCGGTTGCCGACACTGCCAACAGTGCCGCAGATGCAATGGATCCAAGCCGGCTACTGGATGCTGCAAACTTTGATGCCGCAAAAGTGGCGGAAATGATTGATGCGTCGTCTTTGGATGAAGGCACCAAGGCCACTTTGAAATCGGCAGTTGATACCGCCGCTGGCAACCCACTGCTGTTGCAGGGTGTGTTGGATCAAGTGAAAGCGGCAATGGGTCTTTAATTCGTTAAACCATAAAATAGTAAAGCCGCGCAATGGATTGCGCGGCTTTTTTAATGTTCTTCATTAAGGCGCTTTGTCAGATCCCATCCCCGACAAACGCTTTTTCAACAACATATTCCAACGGCTCGGAATTGGCGCCTTCGCGCAGGCCAAACCCTTCCAGCACCGCTTTGACGTCGATGTTGAATGCCATCGACCCACACACCATCGCGCGGTCATGATCGGCGGTCATGGGGGGCAAGCCGAGGTCTTTAAACACCTTGCCCGACGACAGGTTGTCGGTGATGCGTCCCATATGCGCCGTTTCTTCGCGCGTGGTGGTGGGATAGTACAACAGCTTGCCGTCAACCATCTCACCGATCAGCTCATCATTCTTCAGGTCTTCAACCAGTTTGCGCCCATACTCCAGCTCATCCAATGTGCGGCAGGTGTGCATCATGATGACTTGGTCGTATTTCTCATAGGTTTCGGGGTCGCGCATCAGGCTGGCAAAAGGCGCAATCCCGGTACCTGTCGCCAAAAACCAAACGCGATTGCCGGGCAGCAGCGCGTCATGCACCAACGTGCCAACGGGTTTGGGGCGCAAAATAATCTCATCCCCGACCTTGATATGTTGCAGTTTGCTGGTCAGGGGGCCATCCGGCACCTTAATCGAGTAAAACTCCAACTCCTCATCCCAATTGGGCGAGGCGATGGAATAGGCGCGCAGCAAGGGTTTGCCATTGTCCCCCATAAGCCCGATCATCACAAATTCCCCCGAGCGGAAGCGCAAGCTTTGCGGCCGCGTTACGCGGAACGAAAACAAGCGGTCGGTCCAGTGGTTCACGGATGTCACGATTTGCGCATCAGGCAGATGCGGTTTGGCGGTTTTGGTTGGGCTTTCAGTCACGGTCAGGCTTTCGGTCATGTGCATTTCACCCGGTCCTAAACCGGTATCCTTTGTCTAGCTTTGATCTATATCAGAGGGAAGTGGTCAGCCGGCCCGCAAACGATGTTGATGGTCATGGGCCTGCCAATCGGCACGGGCCAACCATTGGTCAACCGGCTGGCGGGCGGCAAGCGCTGCACTAATTTCCACCTCATCAAACCCTACACGCCGCGCCATGGCGTATTGGTCGGCTAACATATGGCCCCGTGCGCGCAGCCGCCCCTTGAACCCCATCATCCGCAAGCGGCGCGCAAGTGTAAAACCGCGCCCATCGGCAAAGCTGGGAAAGTCGATGCGGATCAACCGCAGGTCGGCCAGATAGGGGGTCAGCGTGGTAGGGTCATCGGTGTTTACAAGGTCAATCGCGCCTTCATGAAAAGGCAGTTGCGCCAACGAAGTAAAGGCGGGGATAGCGCTTTCGATGTGAAAGCCTGCGTCGGTGACGATAGTGATCATGTTGCGTCCTTTGCTGTGTTTCGGACCATTTTCCCGTTGACGAAATGGATCCCGCATTCGGTTTTTGTCGTTCCACGCCAACGTCCTGCGCGGGGATCTTCACCTTGTTTCACCGGACTGGTGCAAGGCGCGCAGCCGATGCTGGGATAGCCTTGCGCGACCAATGGGTGGCGTGGCAGGCGGTTGTTGATAATATACTCTTGCAGATCGTCCGGCGACCAATGGGCCAGCGGGTTGATCTTCAGGCGCGCATCGCCATCAGCCTCAAAAAACGCGACATCAGCGCGGGTTGTGGATTGATAGCGTTTGCGCCCGGTGATCCACGCATCAAAGCCAGACAAGGCTGTTTCCAACACGGCGGTCTTGCGCAAGGCGCAGCAGGCATCAGGATAAGATTTGTGTAGGTCACCTTGCGGATCTTGGGCCAATAGTTGCGCTTGGCTGGCCTTTAGTGTCCGGATGTCGGAAAGGTAAAGCTTTTCTGCTAGGGTCTGTTGATAGGCCAAAGTTTCCGCAAACAACATCTGCGTGTCGATAAACAGCACCGGCGTGTGCGGCGATATGACCGACAACAGGTGCAAAAGTACCACCGATTCCGCTCCAAAACTGGACACAAGCGCCACGCGCCCCACATCCCGGTCACGCAATGCATGTTCCAGGACCGCCGTGGCCCCGTGGTGCCGATAGCGGGCATTCAGCCCGGCCACGCGGGGTGCCATCGGGGCAAAACGACCATCAAGCGGCATCGCGTTTTGCCTCATCCGGGTAAAGGGCGGCTTTGAACGGGGCCAGCCCGAGGCGACGGTAGGCTTGCAAAAACGTCTCATCCGGGCTGTAGCGTTGGTCCAGATAGGCCGCGATGATACGTTCAATCGCCGGTACGATTTGGTCATAGGCAAAGCCGGGGCCAGCGCGTTCACCGATCACGGCAGTCTCGGTGCCATCGCCGCCGAGGGTGATTTGGTAGTTTTCAACCCCAGCACGGTCCAACCCCAAAATCCCGATATGGCCTACATGGTGATGCCCGCAAGCATTGATGCAGCCTGAGATTTTAATCTTCAGCGGCCCAATCTCATGCTCCAGCTTCAGCGCGTCAAAGCGGGTCGCGATGTTTTGGGCTACGGGGATCGACCGGGCAGTGGCCAGCGCGCAATAGTCCATGCCGGGGCAGGCAATGATATCAGAGATCAGGCCGATATTTGCCGTATCCAACCCCGAACCACGCAAGGCCGCGTGCAAAGCGGGCAAATCCGACAGATGCACATGCGGCAAGATGACATTTTGTTCGTGGCTAATCCTGATTTCAGCATGGCCAAAACGTTCGGCCAAATCGGCGATCAGGCGCATTTGCGCGGATGTGGCATCGCCCGGCGTGGCGCCGTGCTTTTTCAAGCTGATAGTGACGATGCGGTAATCGGGGTGTTTGTGCGGTGCCAGATTGGTATCGGCCCAAGACCGAAACAGCGGGTCAGCTTTGTAAAAGGCATCGTAAGCCGTGGTGTCGGCTTGGCGCAGATCGGGTGTTGAAAAGGCCGCTGTAATCTGGGCCAACAAGGCTTGGTCATTGCCGCCAAACTGTGGGCGCAGTTCCGCAAACCGCTGCTCGATAAGACGAGAAAGTTCTTCTTTTCCAGTCTCATGCAAGGTGATCTTGATGCGGGCTTTGAACTTGTTGTCGCGGCGGCCCAGCATGTTGTAAACTGACAAAACGGCCTCAACATAGGGCAGCAAGTCAGCCTTTGGCAGGAACTCCCGCACCGTGGCGCCCACGATCGGCGTGCGGCCAAGGCCGCCGCCGACGATCACCTCAAACCCCGGCTCACCCGCTGCATTGCGCACCATGCGCAGGCCAATGTCATGCGCGCGGGTCACTGCACGGTCGGTGGCCGACCCGGTGATGGCGATTTTGAATTTACGCGGCAAGAACTGAAACTCCGGGTGATCTGTGGACCATTGACGCAGCAATTCTGCCACGGGGCGGGGGTCTTCAATCTCATCCGCCGCGGCACCTGCAAAATGGTCGGCGGTGACGTTGCGAACGGTGTTCCCAGAGGTTTGGATGGCATGCATCCCAACATCAGCCAGATCAGACAAGATCGCTGGAATATCGGTCAGTTTGGGCCAGTTGAACTGGATATTCTGGCGCGTGGTGAAATGGCCGTAGCCCTTGTCATAGGTGTCAGCAATCTGTGCCAGGACCCGCATTTGGCGCGGATTGATCGTGCCATAAGGGATGGCCACGCGTAGCATATAGGCGTGCAGTTGCAGATAAACGCCGTTCATCAGGCGAAAAGGCTTGAACTCATCCTCAGTCAGCGCGCCCGAAATCCGGCGCTCGACTTGCGCTGCAAATTGGGCCGTGCGGTTGCGCACAAAAGCTTCGTCAAAATCGGTGTAATTATACATCTGCACGCTCCACTTGCTTGCCATGCGCATAGTTGGACGGGCCACGAGTGCGAAATGCCTCGCGAAAATGAACGGGTTCGGGGCCATTTTCCCCGCGCCGCGCATCGGCAAGATAGGCACCGACAGCAGATTTGCTCCGCTGTGCATCAAGCAAGCGCAGCTGGCCGTGGGCCTCATCCTCGATCAACTCGGCTTGGGCGTGGTGGCGCGACCATTGGTCATCGCTGGTCAGATATATTACATCGCCGACCAACAGATCGTTGGCGGTGACGACTTTGGGGGTGAAAGCGCGGCTCATGCTTGGGCCTCCTGCAATTGGGGAAGGGAAAGGGCGGCGGCGCGGGGGGCAAGGCCTATCAACAAAACGGCGGGGCCATTCGCTGCGGCCACGGCCGTGGGCAGAGTGGCCAATGTTGCGCCAATGATCTGCTGGTCGGTGCGAGAGATATTGGCGACCACCGAAACCGGCGTGCTGGCTGCCGCACCATGCATCAGCAAGCGCCCTTGGATATAGCGCGCCGATTTTTTGCCCATGTAGATCGCGGCCACCTCATTCGCGCGGGCGATCCCGGCCCAGTCGTGATCGGCAAAGCCTGCGATGTCATGGCCCGTTAGAATGCGCAGCGATGTATTGCGACCCCGGCGGGTCAAGGATTGGCCAATTTCGGCAGCAGCTACCGCCGCCGAGGTCAGCCCGGGCAGAATGGCAAAGCCAAGGCCAGCAACCTCTAACGCCTCCATTTCCTCATCCAGTCGACCAAAAATGCCGCAATCGCCGCCTTTCAGGCGCACCACGCGCTTGCCGGTTTGGGCATGCGCCACTAGGGTCGCATCAATCGTTGCTTGGCTGGTTTGTGGGCCAAACCCTTCTTTGCCAACATCGACCAGCCGCACGTGTTGCGGGATAAGCGCCAGCACCTCAGGCCCGACAAGGCGGTCATGGATCACCACATCCGCCGCTTGCAAGGCACGGTAGGCCCCAAGGGTCAAGTGAGCCGCCGCGCCGGGGCCTGCACCAACGAAGGTAACGTTTTGGGGTTGGGGCAGGGGTGTCATGGCATGTCCTCGCAAGTTTGATGCGCCCAATATAGAACAATATTCCAATTTAGCGCCATATACCCTTGCCATTTAGGACGTATGTTCCGATACAGGGCGCAACCGGAACAAGCGTTCCCGAAAGCAAAAGGATTACAGGAATGGCAGCCCGATTGGATGAGATGGACCGGAAAATCCTTGCGGAACTGCAAGCCGATGCTGCGCAAAGTTTGGACGAAATTGCCCGCAAAGTGGGATCGTCCAAGACACCTGTGTGGAATCGGATCAAGCGGATGAAGGAAGACGGCGTCATCACCCGCCAAACGGTTTTGCTGGATGCCGAGGCGCTGGGGCTTGAGGCGTGTTTCTTTGTGCTGATCCGCACGTCGGAGCATGAGGCGGATTGGCAAGCAAAGTTCCTGCGCGCCTTGCAAGAGCGCCCCGAAGTGTTAGAGGCGCATCGGTTGGCGGGGGATATCGACTATATCTTGAAAGTACGCGTCAAAAATGCGCGGGCCTATGACATATTTTATCAGGCACTGATTTCAGAGGTGCGGATTTTTAATGTGACGGCCTTGCTGTCGATGGAAGAGATCAAATCAACGACCGTTTTGCCTGTGTAAGCGCCGGTAAGGGGGGCTGTTTGCCGCCCTCTTTGGTTGATGACAAATTCACCCCCCAAAGAATATTTTTGCCAAGATGAAGCCGTAGATCAGGCGGCTATCACTAAACGATCCAACCCGTGGAAATGATATTGATCACCGTAGCGTGGGGGTAGCGCCAAGCGCAGATTGGGCAACCGATCAAAGAGGATGGGTAAGGCGACTTGCATTTCCAATCGCGCCAGCGGGGCGCCTACGCAAAAATGCAGGCCCGCGCCAAAGCTTAAGTTTGCTTTGGCCGGGCGGTTTGGGTTGAACTTTGCCGGTTCATCAAACGCCAGTGGGTCATGATTGGCGGCGGCCAAAAGCAAAGCAATTTCTGTACCTTGGGGGAT
>CBDTUV010000074.1:0-10577 GCA_965363575.1 uncultured Pseudorhodobacter sp.
GCATCGGTTGGGGCATCGGCGGGGGCGAAATCAACCGGGGCAAGCACGGCCTCATCCGGGATTTGGTCATATGTCATGACCTCGCCGCCATTGGCCTGCACAAAGGCGCGGGCAAGGGCTGGGTCGGAAAAGGGTACCACTTCGGGCGCGCCCATCCCGCCTTTGACCTGGGCGCCAATGACAAAATGCGCGGTCTCGACTGCAATCCAATTGGTGTCGCCCGGACGGGCCCAAGTTGCACCCTCCGCACCCATGTCATTGACCCAAACGGCCAGGATCGCGTGGCTTTGCTCGGGCATCCGCATATAGGCCAAGGCATCGCGCACTTGGCTGAAAAACAACGGTGCGCCGGGCAGGCCCGCCAAATGCGCCTGCCCTTTTGGGCCTTCGTGTTCCAACAATTCCATTTGACAAAAATGCCCTACGGCCTGCTCATTCAAGGCAAGGGGTGACACATCTTGCACCACCTCTTCTTGGCAGGCGGCAAGCGCAAGCAAGCATAGGGAAAGTAGGGCTGCCTTCATGGCACCACCCTGCGAAAGGCCAGTACGGCAAGGGTCAGCGCTGCAACGGGCCAAGCGACCAAAGAGGACAAGGATTGCCACAGCGGAATCGACCCTGCCGCAC
This sequence comes from uncultured Pseudorhodobacter sp., assembly GCA_965363575.1. Classification (GTDB taxonomy): domain Bacteria; phylum Pseudomonadota; class Alphaproteobacteria; order Rhodobacterales; family Rhodobacteraceae; genus Pseudorhodobacter. Next base: position 628 of record CBDTUV010000074.1, read on the forward strand.
CGCCCACACCGGCTGCGGCGGCTGTCGCCTCGGACGCGGCCAGATTGAACAGACGAAAGGCATCAGCAGGATTGGCCAGCAAGGCCAGCGGAAAGATATGGGTGGTAAAGGCCCCACCGTCATCGGCAACAATCGCGGCCAAAAGCCCAAGGTCATACAAAACCACCAACCCCAGCCATAGCCCAATGGCAAGGCCCGCCGCCCCCGATGGCCGGCGCGCCAAGGACGACAGTGCATAGCCTGCACACAGGAAGGTCGCCCCCAGAAAAACGCTTGTCCATGTCAACCGCCACAAGGCCGGCAACCCTTGGGCCGCGCGGGGATCAGCGATCCATGTGGCCAGTCCGGCCGCACCGTAGCCTGCCAGAATGGCAAAAGCCAAAATCGCCAGATGCGCCAAAAGCTTGCCCAAAAGCACCTCGCGCCGCGCGACTGGATAGGTCAGAAGCAAGGGCAATGTGCCACGCTCTACCTCGCCGGCCACGGCGTCGAACGACATTAGCAAGGCTACCAAAGGCACAAGATATACCGATAGTGAGGTAAGCGAGGCCACAGTGACCGACAACCTGTCAGCCCCCAAAGCGCCTGTTGCGGCAGACCCTGCAGCCGCCAAAACCAATGAGAAAACCACCATCAGCAAAACCGCAATCGCCACCCAACGGTTGCGGCGCGCGATATGGCCTTCGATGATTGCAATGGCGAGTATGCGGGCAATCATTGGCCATCCCTCCGGCTAAAGTGGCTGTAAATGTCTTCTAGGCTGGGCGGTATCACATCCAAATCCGTGATCTTGGATTCCAGCGCGGCGATCCGTGCCAAAGTCGGTAGTTTGTCCTCTTGGGAACAACTGATCCGCAGATCTTGGCCCAAGCCCGGCAAGGCTGCCATCAGATCAGAGGCATAGCCGTTGCGGGCGGTCAAATGCATGACGACGGGCAACGCCGCCTTGCGCCGTAGGTCGGGCAGGCTGCCTTGGGCCACCATGCGCCCGCCCGACAAGATGAGCAGCCGATCGGTCCGCGCCTCTACCTCGGTCAGCGCGTGGCTGGACAAAAGGATGGCGGCACCGTCAGACGCAAGGCCATCAAGCAAGGTATAAAAGTCGCGCCGCGATACCGGGTCCAAGCCGCTGGTCGGTTCATCCAGCACCAAAAGCCGGGGCGACCCAATCAGCGTTTGCGCAAGGCCGATGCGTTGGCGCATGCCTTTGGAATAGGTGCCGATCCGCCGTTTGGCCGCATGGCCAAGGCCAACACGGTCTAACAGGCCCATCGCCTGACCGGGGCTTTGCCCACGCAGCCGCAGGTAATGGGAAATCTGTTCCAACCCCGTCAAGGCCGGGTGAAACGCCACGTTTTCGGGCAAATAGGCCACGGCCCCGCGCGCATCTGCACTGCCCGGTGCGGCACCACACACGGAAACCTCTCCTGCGTCAGCATTAACCAAACCCAGAATGATCTTCATCAAGGTCGATTTACCCGCACCATTATGGCCGAGCAAAGCCACACGCTCACCCGCTGCGACATGCAGCGAGACATCTGACAGAACGCGCGCGCCGTCATAGGTCTTAGTGAGTGCTGAGATTGTTAACGTCGAAGTCATCATTCAGTCCTTTGGGCCTGCGGGCGGCGGCATCTGCCTCCATCGCGGCGTAATCTGGGGGAACGGTAATGCCGGCGGGGGCCATCAAAGGGGCCGAGTCTAGCACGCCGCCGGGCAAGGTAGCCGGAAAACTGGATTGCGACCAGCGGATCAACTGTACCGCAGGCGCGCCCATCAGCAAGGCGGCGGCAGGTTGCGACCACAAGATATGATCCATCAGGTCATTGGGGCGAAAGGCACTGTCAGCAATGCCATTGCCATCAAGGTCAAACGCAGGATGGTCTGACCAGTAATTGCCACGGCCCTCAAAGCTCCATTCCACATCGCGGGTGCCGACATATTTCACCTGTTCACGGTTGGCGATAAATGCATTTCCCGTCAGCACATTGCGTTCGGACCCGGCGGTGAAATGGATGCCTATGTCACAGCCTTCAAAGCGGTTGTCATAGATCAGGTTTTTATGCGCGTTATAGATAAAGGTGCAGCGGTGCGCCCCACCCCGTACCAAATTGCCGGAAATATCAGAGCTGTTGGTGTAGTTCAGCATCACGCCATAGTTACGATCCCCAAGGCTTAGGTTATCGCGCAAGATGACCTTGTTCGAGAACATGATCGCATAGCCAAGATGGTTGCCGATTGACACATTGCCCGACACTTCGGATGTGTTGGTGTACATGTAATGCACGGCAAAGCGCAGGTCGCGAAACAGGTTGTTGCGATAGATCCCATCGCGTGAGGTGTTGGAAAAAATGCCATCCCGGCCCCAACGAACCGAATTCCCCTCAACCACAGTGCCGGGAGAGTTCCAGACATAAATTCCGTTGCCGCGATCATTCATCCGCGGGTTTTGCGTGCCTTCAATTACATTGCCGCGTACCATGGCATCGCGACCGCCATGCACATCTATGCCGTGCAGATTGCCTAGCACGTGGTTGCCCTCAACCAGCGCGCGGTCGGCTTTTTTCAAAATCTTTATACCGGCATCCAGATCCGGGCTGCTTAGGCCCGATCCAGTCACCGTGACCCCTTTGACCGTTACATCCGGCGCATCAATGGTAACAACGGTGCCGTTGCCCATCCCATCAATCACTGCATCAGTCGGCCCGATAATAGCCAGTGCACGGTCAATCACCACAGCCCCTCCATAGAGGCCCGGCGCAAGACGTAGCACATCGCCGGGGCTTGCCCCGGCGATGGCAGTGGCAAGCGTGCCTTGACCCGGTGCCACAGCAATGTCGCTCGCCCAAAGGGGCGAGGCCACAGATAGCAGCATAAGGATCAAGGCACGCATCATCGCTTTAGGCGTCCTTTGGTTCAACAAACATCCGGCCGCGCATTTCCATGTGAAGCGCGTGGCAGAACCACTGGCAGTAGAACCAGAACACCCCTGGCTGTGCAGCAATGAACGTGACCGAAGACGTGGCCTGTGCCGAGATTTCCATCGCGACACCATGGTTGCCCATCGTAAAGCCGTGTGTCAGATCGTCGATGTCATCGAGGTTGGTCACAATCACCGTAACCTCATCGCCTTGCTTGACTGTAAAGCTTTCAATAGCAAAGTTCGGCGCTTGACTGGACATATAGACCCGCACTTTGTTGCCATCGCGGATAACGCTGTCTTGGTAGCCATCAAGATCAACACCGTCAGCCTCGGCTTGTTTGCGCGTATCGGCCCACATCACATCTTGACGGTTCCAGATCGATACTGGATTCACCACGGACGGATCCACGATGATGCTGTCATGGGGTTCTGCAAAGGTCGGGCCATCATGGACCAACGTCAGCTTATCACCATCAATGGTGAAAAGTTGTTCATTTTCAGGCTTCAGTGGCCCCACATTCAAGAACCGGTCTTTGGAAAACTTGTTCATCGTCAAGTAATACTTGCCGTTTGCATTCAAGGTTTCCCCCATTACGGTCGAGTTGTGACCGGGCTGGTAATGCACGTCGGTTTTGGAACGGATCGGGTCTACGGCCTCGCCATTATGGGCTTTGATCGCGTCTTCGATGTTCCAACGCACGACCTGGCTGTCAAGGAACAGTGTAGTCATCGCGTTGCCCTGCCCGTCAAAGCAGGTGTGCAATGGGCCAAGGCCCAGTTCGGGTTCGGCCACGATAACAGACCTTGGCTCTGCTTCGTCGTTGAACACAGCTTCCAACTTGCGCACGTCGATCACCGACACCGTGGGCGATAGCTTGCCGGCGATGCACAGGTGGATCTTGTCAGGAGCCATGTTGCAACCGTGCGGGTTGTTCGGGATCGGGATGTAGCGGGTGTACTTCTTGTTTTGCCCTTTACGCCCGTCGATCACCTTAACGCCGTTCAGTTCGATAAAGTCGCCTTCGGCAATACCCTTTTCAATCTCGGCGATGTTGAAGACGACGACATGGTCCATGTCGGCTTCGGTCATATCAGGCAGGGTCATGCCCATTTCCGAGTTATACGAAGTCGAGAAGGCGTATTTACCCTCGTAATCGCAATCGGTGTTGTCGAGGTTGCCGGTGACCATGACCTGCCAGGCCACTGTCATCTCGTCCGCATTCACGGCGGTGTAGAAGTTTACATACTTCTCTGGCTCATCCAGAATCTTGCCGTCATTGACCATCGGCACTTCGTCTTCGCCGTTACAGAACACATAGTTCGTGCGCGGCCAGCGTTGCGGACGCAAACCGTGGATTGCCTTGGCGTTAGGGATCTCGATGATCTTGTCGCACTTCATCACGTCACAGCGGACGCGGGCCACACGGGTGTTGGCCTTGTCGTTCATGAACAAGAAGCGCCCGTCATAGGTGCCTTCGGTAAACGACATGTGCAGGTGGTGCAAATCGCCGTTACGCGGGAATTCCAAACCATTCGCTGCCAGATAGGCTTTGGTTTTGGGCAGCAGCCCTTCGGTCAGGATTTTCTTGGACTCGTTGGTGATACCCCAACCTGTAGCCGAGCAAATGTTGAACACGGGCACGCGCATCAATTCGCGCATGGATGGGATGCCCAAGATACGCATCTCGCCACATTGGCCCGAAGACCAAAAGCCGTAATATTCATCCAATTGCCCAGGTCCGACATTGGCCGCCTCGGATGCATTGGCAGCAGTGGTTGTGGCCACTGCCCCCGCCCCCAAAGCGCCGCCGGCCATGATAGCGCGTGCGCCAAGGCCACCTGCAAGAGCAGCGCCGCCGGCGGTCGCGCCCAATAGGCCGCGACGGGTTAGCTTCATTCTAAGATCGTCAGACATAACTTGTCCTTTCCGTTAAGTTACGATTTCAGTTGGTTCGGATGCCCCATAAACCCGCGTCCCAAGTCTGGGACGAGATCGGGTGCAGCGCCCACGGTTTCGCGGCGCTTCATCTTTTTGATCACAACAGGGCAGGTAGTTTTGGACTGGTACAGAACCTGGCAATGCAGGCAGTTCACACATTCATTCGGGTTAATCTCGCCCGTGGGGTGAATGGCCTGAACAGGGCATTGGTGTGCGCAGGTTTGGCAAGGGCTTCCGCATTCCTTGTACCGCTTTAGCCAATCAAACATCCGCAACCGCGCAGGGATCGCCAGAGCAGCCCCCAGCGGACAAAGATACCGGCAATAGAACCGTTCAACGAACAGGCCTGCCGCCAACAGCGCCACGGCATAGGCCACAAACGGCCAGGTGCGCACGAATTTCAGCACGATGGCGGTTTTGAACGGCTCAACCTCGGCCAGGTGCTCGGCTTGTTCAATGCTCATCAAAGAGACGCCAAACAGACCCAGAAAGATCATGTATTTCAGCGGCCACAACCGTTCATGCAAGCCCCATGGCAAGGTCCATTGCGGGATGTGCAAGGCCTTGGCGACCCGGCTTAGCAACTCTTGCAGCGCGCCAAAGGGGCACAGCCAACCGCAATAGGCACCCCGCCCCCAAAACAGCAACGCCGCCGCGAGGGAGAACCACAGAATAAAGGTCAGCGGATCGAGCAAAAACGCTTGCCAGCTAAAGCCCGACACCAAGGCACCAAACAGCGCCATGAGGTTCACCACCGAAAGCTGCGCATTGGCATACCAGCCCAAAAACACCAGCGTGACGGTCAGATACCCAATACGGAACCAGAAAAACGCGCGGGCATTGCGTGTGGCGATCCCTTGGAAAAAGAACACCAAGGTCAACACAGCCAGCATCACAGCCAGCACCGCAATCTCTAGTTTCTTGCCCAGCCAGATGCGCTGCCACAAGGCCTGCTGCGCGCTGGCCTCTGACTGGCTTGTCGCCTCGGCCACAGCTGCGGGCACCTCGGCCTCAATCGATGGGGCCAGCGCGCGCAGGTACTTTTGCGGCAACTGATAGCCTAGATCAAAGGTGGTAAAGACCCTTTCGATCGCCCCAACGTCACGCTGCGCCAGCAATTGGATGCGGAAAGGTTGGGTGGGGTCAAAGTCTGTATTGGCGGGGATCTTGAACAAATCCGCCTCATTAAAGGCAGGCGCGCCCTCGGCAGCCAACCCATTGATCCGGCGATGCTGTTTGTCATGGAACCGCACAGACACATCATTTTGGATCAACACAATGCGGTCAAAAATCCCACCGCGCACATAGCCCGACCCCTTGAACGAATAGATGCCTTTGCCGACAATAGCGACGGCGTGTTCGCCGTCTTGCAACCAAGTCTCAAGGTTTGCAGCCTCAGCATCGCCCAAAATACTGCGGGCGATTGCGGGCTGGGACACCAAGGCTACCTGCATTTCAATATAGGTCGTCTCGGGGGCTTCGGTCAGCGCCCTTGCAGCCGCCCGTGGATCCTCCATCGCGGCAAAAGCAGCGTTGACTTGACCCACATCCAAGGACAGGCGGCGAATGGTGCCGTCGCCTTCCAGCGTCATCCAATCATTTGCGGCCTCCGCCTCGGGGTTCACCTCAAACTGCGGGCCGGCGGCTTTTTCCTCAACCGCCAATCCACCCAAGCCCAAGGCGCGCGCTACCTTAAGGCCCGACCGCACGATGGAATCGTCGATCACCATGATCGTAACGGTTGCGCCGGAAATGATGTCCAATTCATGCGAGGTGCCGCCGGAATTTGCCTCGGCAACCAGATCCATCCCCCGGTAATTGGCAACCAACGCTTTGACTTTTCTGTCGGGAATACCAATCAACACAATCGGTTCAGAGTGTTTGATCAGCTGCACACCGATGACCTTGGCGTCATCATTTACGGCAATCATTGTGTGAATAGGCTTGCCTGAATAACCAGTGGTTGAGACAAAATCAGACGCGATATAGGCCCAACCAATCGGTTGCCCGGCCTTCAAGATCGGGGCCACCGGCACGTCATCGCGGATCGGTCCAAAAGCGTCAGCGCCTTCAACCACCTCGCCCGCAACAATACTGGGCAGCAGTTTTGACAAAACAGACTCGGCGCTGGCTGGAACCGCCACAAAAAGCGCCAATAGGCAAAGAGACAAACGAATAACAAAACGGGAAAAATTCATACTGCGATGTCCTTAAAGACCAATCCGCAGCCCGGCATGGCGTGTACGCCATTTTGCTGGGTCGCGGATGGGGGCCCCCTTGCTTGGGGAATGGTAATGTAGAGCGGCGAAGGAATGGTATCCGAGGCCAGCATCTTCAGTTTGCGAAACTGGGCGGGTGCGGTGCTGCGCGCAAAGCCATCTACCATCATCATCGATGTAGGGATTGCGCAGCTTAGGCAGTCGCAACACGGTGCAGAGGGCGAAACAGGCGTGCCATTGGCATCAACCACAATCGTCACAGAGCCACCATCGGCACAAATAACCATTTCCATGGTGCCCATGCGTGTACCTGCATCAGACGCCGCGCCGTAAAGCGAGACGCACAGGCAAAGGAGTACTGCTCCGATATGGGACCAAGCGGTTTTCATGGGGCGTATCTGGCAGAGGTGAAAAGACCTTGCGTTGATCTAAGTCAAATAGCGGCGACAATTTCCAATCTAAATTGTTTAGGCGGGCCTTCAGCGCAAAAAAACTTGTAAATCAGTCGTTTGCGCCCGGAACATACCCAATCACAACCGTCCCAAGCACCATATCCACCACCCTTTGGCGCAAGCGTTTTTGGCCTTCAACACTGTAAAGTGCAGGGCCAAATGACGATGAAAACGTTGCACGGTTCGACACATTGTAAAAACTTGCCGAGCTTGTCATCCAATGCAGTTCCAGCGGGTCAGTATCCGCCCGAAAAACCCCAGCAACTTTACCGCGGGTACAAACATCCTTCAGCTTTTCGATAATGGCTTTGTTCAGCCGTGGCACCACGTCCGAGCGGCACAGATAGTCCGCATTGTGGATGTTTTCGATCATCACAAGGCGAATGAGCTGCGGATTCTCGGCATGCTTATCGAACGTCGCCTCGGTCAGGCAGCGCAGAGCGGCAACGGGCGGCAGGTCGGCCACGTTCAGCAGTTCTTCGGCATTGCGTAGCGACGCATAGACCCGCTCTAAAACCCGCAAATACAGACCTTCTTTGTCGCCAAAGTAGTAATAGATCATACGCTTGGACGCTTTGGTGCGGCGCGCTATCTCGTCTATGCGGCCGCCCGAAAGGCCATGGGCTGCAAACTCCTCGGTGGCCACAGCCAAAATGTCGGCTTTGACCGCGTTTGGTTCTTGCTTCCAGCCTTGTTTGCGCGTTGGTTCTTCAGCGCCGTCCATGCCCGTTTCCTTTGCGCAACGTCCCGCCTTGACCGCAGCATAGTACCTATTTAACCAGATGGTACAATTGAGTTGACAAGGAAACGCGCTGGTTCATTGTGACCAAGGGCTGCCCGTGGATCAAAGACTCTACGGTGGCAAATTTTTTGGGGAGGGAAACCATGTCTCGTAAATTAATCGGTGCCGTGATGGCACTAGGATTGACCGCAACCGCTGCTTTTGCAGAATTCCCTGAGCGTGAAATTCAGGGCGTTATTCAATGGGGTGCAGGCGGATCTACGGACACGGTTATGCGGGCAGTCACGCCACACGCGGAAAAGGCATTGGGCGGTTCGGTCGTTATGCAAAACATGACGGGTGGCGTGGGTGCCATTGCGCTGAACTATGTGGCCGATGCGCAGGCAGATGGCTATACAGTTCTTATGGGTGCTGAAAATCCGTTGCTTTACAAAGTGATGGGTCTTGGCGACAAGGATTATGCCGATTTTACCCCCATTACCCTTTTGGCACGCGGCACGCCGATTTTGGTGGCCGGACCAGACGCTCCGTTCAACACCTACCCCGAAATGATGGCCCATATTGCGGCCAACCCTGACACAGTACGCTTTGGCTCTACCGGGCCGGGTGGCTTGCCGTCGGTCATTACGGCGATGATGAAATCGGTTGGAGAGTTGCCGGTTATTTTCGTTCCTTATGATGGGGACGGCCCGGCCCTGACCGCGTTGCAGGGTGGTGCGATTGACGTGATGCCCGCCGTTCTGGGGGCCGCTGTCGAAGGGATCCGCGCAGGCACGATGAAACCGATTGCGCTGTTTGATTTAGAGGCAAGTTCCACGCTGCCAGACGTCCCAACCATCGTGTCGTCAAACCCTGAGTTTGAAAAGTTTCTGCCTTGGGGTCCATTTTTTGGTGTGTTTGTCAAAAATGGCACGCCCGATGATGCCGTGGCCAAGCTGACCGCCGCCTATGCTGAGGCCGCACAAGCCCCTGATTTTATAGAGCTAATGGCTGGGCGTGGCTTTACCATGATGAATATATCTGGTGATGAGGCGGTGTCGTTCCTGACCAACTGGCAGAAAAACACGTCATGGTTGATGCAGGATGCAGGGCTTACCAAAGCCTCGCCTGAAACCTTTGGCATCACACGCCCTTGATGGGACTAGCGGGGGGCGACATCCGCCCCCCGACCTTTGCAGTCCTTCAAGCTTTCAAAACTTTAGACAAAAACTTTGGTCAGCCCGATGCGGGCCGTCCACCCCGGTGCCGGATAACCGCACAGCACCGGGCTAAGGGGAAGTGATGGACGACAAAAACACCCGCAAACCCGGCGAGCTGGTTTTCTCAATCCTCGTCGTGGTTGTCAGCCTGACCTTGCTTTACAGTGCCTATGGCATTTCAGGGTTTGAGGCGCTGTCGGCGCCCGGTGCGGTCCCAATGGCGGCCACGGTGGTGATGGTTGTCACATCATTGATTGTCTTGCTTCGCAGCTTAAAATCCCAACCCAATCAAGGTGGAAAGTTTTTGCGCGATGTTGTCCCTTTGCGCATCGCACTCGTGATGGGGCTTATCTTTTCATATGCTATCATATTGAAACCGCTTGGTTTTTTGCCAACCTCTGCTTTGTTTCTGATCTTGCTTATCAAACTGCTCAGCCGCCGGTCTTGGGCCTATTGCACAGGCATCGGGTTGATCA